>NZ_RIBZ01000204.1:0-38079 GCF_003721215.1 Streptomyces botrytidirepellens | reverse complement strand
CGGGCCCGGCGGCAGCTGCGGGCGCCGGGGGCGCGCCCGACAGCACCGTCGCAGCGGCTACCACGGCGGCCGCGCTTAGCGCGGCGCCGGTACGGGACGGCATGGCCGCCTCGCTAGTGCGCGGCCCGCCGGCGGCGGGTCAGCCAGAGCGCCCCGGCCGCTCCGGAGAGGAGCACCGTGCCGCCGAGGGTGCCGAGCGCGATGGCGGAGTCGGTGGGGCCGGTCTGCGGCAGTTGGTCGCCGCCGGTGCCGCCCGTCCCGCCGGTGCTGCCGGTGCCGCCCGTGCTCCCCGTACCGCCACTGCCGCTCGTACCGCCGCTGCCGCTCGTCCCCCCGGTGGAGTCGGAGCCGCCGGATCCGCCCGCGGCCGTGACGTCCAGGGTCAGCGAGGGCTTGGGGCTGTTGCCCGGCGTACAGGTCGTGGTCGTACCCAGCGCCTTGATGGTCAGCGTCGAGGCGGTGAAGGTGACCTTCCCGCTCTTCTTGGGGGTGTACGTGCCCGTCAGCGTACTGATCTTGATGGGCGTATTGGCGGGAATGGCCTTGTCGTTGGCGGGACCCGTCACCGACACCGTGCCGGTCTCCGCGCCGCCCAGCTTGATGAGCGCGCTCGGATGCATGGCCCCCTTGCCCAGTTCCACGGGGCTGGAGGAGACGCCCTTCTCGAAGGACATGGTCAGCTTGTAGGCGCTGCCGCTCGGAACGCCCTTGATGTCGATGGGCGATACGGCGCTTTTGTTGCCGATCGGCGTCTTGCACTGGTAGTTGACGTCCACCGTGGCCGCGTGGGCGGCCGGAGCGGTGAGCAGTACCGCAGAACCGGCCACGGCCGCGGCCAACGTGAGGGCACCGCCGCGGCCGGACGCACGGCGTTGTGGTTGGGACACCTGAGATCCCCTCTCGTCAAGCGCCGCAGCCGAATGTAACTGACGGCACATCAGATCGGGCGCCGACAGTACGCCGGGGACCTTGTCGAGGGAAGACAAAGAGCACGCCGAATCGGCGTGACAGGAATGAACGGGGTGCGGCGCCACGGCCGGGAGAGCCGGGCACACCGGGCGGGCCGGTGCCGGGCGGCACTAGAGAGCGCTCAGCACCCGGGTGGAGTGGGGCCGGGGCCGTGCTCTTCAGGCGGGCGCGGCCAGCTCGGCCCAGACGGTCTTACCGGATCCCTCCGCGTTCCGCACGACCCCCCAGTCGAGGCACAGCCGCTGCACGATGAACATGCCGTGGCCACCCGGCCGACCGGCGCGGTGCGGGGTGCGCGGGGCGGGCGTACCGGTGCCGAGGTCCACCACTTCGAGACGGAGCACCTTCGCGTTGCAGCTGACCCGCAGTTCCTCGGGGCCGTCGGCGTGCAGACAGGCGTTGGTGACCAGCTCGGAGACGACGAGCAGCACATCCTCCGCGGCGGCCCGCTGGTCGGCGGTCGCGGCCGGAAGCCAGCCCCAGTCACGCAGCGCCTCGCGCGTGAAGTCCCGGGCGCGCGGCACGGCGCCGCTGGCCCCGATCAGATGGAGCCTGCGGAGCTGACGGATCCGCCCGGGGGGTGGAGTGGCCGGTGGGGCAGCCGAAGCGGCAGGGCCGTCCGGATCCGGGCCGCGGTCGCCCGGCGGGTACGGCCGGGTGGTGCTCATCAGCGCTTCACCTCACCGATTCACCGATTCAGGGACAAGGGATACCTGATCTCTTCAACAGTTTCAGCCTGTCTCCTGCCCGGCCAAAGCGTGAGAACACCCACTTCTCCGGTACGGCTCGTGTGACGCGGACAACGCCTCTATGACACACAGCCGACACACCGGAAACAGGAGTGGCGGAGATCACTCGACCAGCGCTGCGTCAAGCGATTCATGGACCGTAAAGACGGCCTCCGCGCCTGTGATCTCGAACACGCGGGCAACGACCGGCTGCATCCCGGCAAGGTGGACCGCCCCGCCTTCGGCCTCGGCCTTCAGGCGGGCGCCGAGCAGCACGTTGAGCCCGGTGGAGTCACAGAACTCCAGATGCGAGCAGTCCACGACCAGCCGCACGCGACCCCCCTCCACGCACTGCTCCAGCGGCTCCCGCAGCACCTCGGCGGTGTGGTGGTCCAACTCCCCCGTCGGTGTCACGACCGCGCTCGCCCCGTGGTGCCGAACCTCGACCTGGAGTCGGCCCTTGCTGGCGCTGCCGACCATCCCGCGGTCCATGTGCGCACCTCTTCTGGCGTCTCGTTGCTTTCGATTGCGCGCAATGAACCTTACGCCTTCGGCCGGTCCTCCGGTAGCCGAACATTTCGCATAGTTCGGCAAATATGGACAACGTGGACTTGCCACGCACCAGCGAATACGGGTAGGCGTAGTAGGGACACACCCGAACACGGCCCGGCTTTGGAGGCGCCGCTCACCGGAGCAGCACGTCATGGCATCGGCAGCCATATGCCGAGAACGACGGAGGAGACTATGTCACCCCAGCTCGACGACTCGCGTACCGACCCGTCTTGGAGTACCAGGGCCACCGTCTCGTCGACTCACGTACCCGAACAGTTCGTCCCTGATGCGGATGCCCAGGCGCTCGCCGGATATTCCTTCGACGAACTGACCGAATTGTCTGATCTGCCGGAAATCCCGTCGTTTGAGACGGTGAGTCCGGTCGACGCGAGGGCCCTCTCGAAGACGCTCTTCGAGCGCATCGAGGTGCTCGAAGAAGGCACCCACGAGTACGCCTACGTCCGGAACACCCTGGTCGAGCTGAACCTGGCACTGGTCAAGTTCGCCGCCGCCCGCTTCCGCTCGCGCAGCGAGCCGATGGAGGACATCGTCCAGGTCGGCACCATCGGCCTCATCAAGGCCATCGACCGGTTCGAGCCGGGCCGGGGCGTCGAGTTCCCCACCTTCGCGATGCCGACCATCGTCGGCGAGATCAAGCGCTTCTTCCGGGACACGAGTTGGTCCGTGCGCGTGCCCAGGCGGCTCCAGGAGCTGCGGCTGGACCTGGCCAAGGCCGGTGACGAACTGGCCCAGCGGCTCGACCGCGCGCCGACCGTGCACGAGCTCGCCGAGCGCCTTGACATCACCACCGCCGAGGTCGTCGAGGGCATGGCCGCGAGCAACGCGTACACCGCCAGCTCGCTGGACGCCCAGCCGGAGGAGGACGACTCCGAGGGCGCGCTGGCGGACCGCATAGGCTACGAGGACCACGGGCTCGAGGGCATCGAGTACGTCGAGTCCCTGAAGCCGCTCATCGCCGATCTGCCCGCCCGGGACAAGCAGATCCTCTCCCTGCGCTTCGTCGCCAACATGACGCAGTCGGAGATCGGCGAGGAACTGGGCATCTCTCAGATGCACGTCTCCAGGCTGCTGTCGCGCACCCTCCGTCGGCTCCGCAAGGGACTGATGGTCGAGGAGTAACGCTTCCGCAGACGGGTAAGGGCCCGCCCCCGCTTGCCGGGACGGGTCCTTATTCGTGCCCTCTTGCTCCTCCTTGCTCCTCCTGCTCCTCCTGCTCCTCCTTGCTCCTCCTGCTCCTCCTTGCTCCTCTTGCTTCTCCTGCTTCTCCGGCCCGCCTCAGACCAGGGTGCCCGCGCGCCAGACCGCCGAGACCAGCGGTACGCCGGGGCGGTAGGCGAGGTGGACGTGGGAGGGCGCGTCCAGCAGCGCGAGGTCGGCCCGGGCGCCGGGGGCGATCCGTCCCACGTCGTCGCGGCGCAGCGCCCGCGCCCCGCCCGCGGTGGCCGCCCAGACCGCCTCGTCCGGGGTCATCCCCATGTCCCGTACGGCCAGGGCGATGCAGAACGGCATCGAACTGGTGAAGGACGAGCCGGGGTTGCAGTCCGGCGACAGCGCGACCGTGGCGCCCGCGTCCAGCAGCCGGCGCGCGTCCGGATACGTCGAGCGGGTCGAGAACTCCGCCCCGGGCAGCAGCGTGGCGACCGTGTCGCCCTGCGCCAGGGCGTCCACATCGGCGTCAGTGAGATGCGTGCAGTGGTCCGCGGAGGCCGCGCCCAGCTCGACGGCGAGCTGCACGCCCGGGCCGTACGAGAGCTGGTTGGCGTGGACGCGCGGGATGAGCCCGCGCTCCTTCCCCGCGGTGAGGACGGCACGGGCCTGGTCGCCGTCGAAGGCGCCCCGCTCGCAGAAGACGTCGACCCAGCGGGCGTGCGGGGCGCACATGTCGAGCATCGGCCCGGTGACGAGGTCGACGTACGCGGCCGGGTCGTCGGCGAACTCGGGGGCGACGATGTGCGCGCCGAGGAAGGTCACCTCGTCGGTGTGGGCCGCTGCGATGGACAGCGCGCGGGCCTCGTCCTCCGACGTGAGGCCGTAGCCGGACTTGATCTCCAGGGTGGTGGTGCCCTGGTGCAGGGCCTCCACCACATAGCGGGCGACGTTGGCGTTGAGCACGTTGTTCGAGGCGGCGCGGGTGGCGGCCACGGTGGTGCGGATGCCGCCCGCGCTGTAGGCCCGGCCGGACATCCGGGCGTTGAACTCCTCGGTGCGGTCGCCCGCGAAGACCAGGTGGGAGTGGGAGTCGACGAAGCCCGGGATGGCGGCCCGGCCCGCCGCGTCGACCCGGTTGTCAGTGGCGGGTGCTTTGCTTGTTTCACCGACCCAGGCGATGCGGTCACCGTCGATGACGACCGCCGCGTCCTGGATCAGACCGAGGGGGCCTTCGCCGAGGGAGGGGTCGTTGGTGACGAGGCTGGAGATGTGGACGAGGGCGGTCGTGGTGGGCGTCGCGACCGTGTCCGTGGCGGTGGTCATGGTGGGGGTGTTCTCCTTGATCAGCCGGCTCGGCCTGGTCGGCGTGGTCAACCTGCTCGGCGTGGTCAGCCTGGTCGGCCTGGTCAGCCGCGCAGGGCCGCGATGGCTGCGGCCAGTGCTTCGGGGACGCGCGGGACGAGCTGGTGGGCCCCGTCCCGTACGACATGGCGGCCGCCGACCACGGTGTGCCGGACGTCCGCGTTGGTCGCCGCGAATATCGCCGTCTCGGCGCCCAGCCGGGGTGGCGGCCCCGCCGTGCGGACCGAGTCCAGCGCGATCGTGGTGAGGTCGGCGAGCGCGCCCACCTCGATCCGGCCCGTGTCCGCGCCCCAGCCGAGTGCCGCGTGACCGTCGGCGGTGGCGGCGCGCAGCAGCTGGGCGGCGGTCCAGTGGCCGCGGGTGCGGGTGTGCAGCCGCTCGTCCAGCTCCATCGCGCGGGCCTCTTCGAGGATGTCGATCATGGCATGGCTGTCGCTGCCCAGGGACAGCGGTGAGCCCGCCTGGCTCAGCTGGGCGGCCGGGCCGATGCCGTCGGCGAGGTCCCGCTCGGTGGTCGGGCACATGCACACACCGGTGGCCGAGTGGCCCAGCAGCCGGATGTCGCCGGGGGTGAGGTGGGTCGCGTGCACGGCGGTCGTGCGCGGGCCCAGCACCCCGTGGTCGGCGAGCAGCCGGGTGGGGGTGAAGCCGTGCGCCTCCACGCAGGCATCGTTCTCGGCGGTCTGCTCGGACAGGTGCACATGAAGGGGCGCCGCCTGCCCCTCGGCCCAGCCGGAGACGGTCGCGAGCTGATCGACGGGGACAGCTCGCACCGAGTGGATGGCGGCGCCGATGCGGGTGTTCCCGTCGCCCTTGAGCCCGGAGACCCGCTCGGCCCAGGCGTCCGCGGTGCCGTCCGAGAAGCGGAGCTGGTGCTGATCGGGCTCCGCGCCGAACCCGGAGGACAGATAGCAGGTGTCGAGGAGGGTGATGCGAATACCGGCCTCGGCCGCGGCCGCGATCAGGGCCTCCCCCATGGCGTTGGGGTTGCCGTAGCGGCTGCCGCCGGGCGCGTGGTGGAGATAGTGGAACTCGCCGACGCAGGTGATGCCCGCCATGGCCATCTCGGCGTACACCGCGCGGGCCAGGTCGAAGTAGCTGTCCGGGGTGAGCCGGTCGGCCACCTCGTACATCAGCGTGCGCCAGGTCCAGAAGGAGTCCGGCGCCCCGCCGTCCGACGGGTTCGCCGAGGCGCCCGACTGCACGATGCCGCGCAGGGCCCGGTGAAAGGCGTGGCTGTGGGCGTTGGCCAGGCCGGGGACGGTCAGCCCGCGCAGGGTGACGGAACCGGCCGGATGCTGTGCGGGGCTCCCGGGCCGCACGGCCTTGATCCGCCCGTCCGTGGCCACCACGATGACCACGTCCGGCACCACCTGACCGTCCAGCCAGGCGTACTCCGCCCAGTAGGTCTGTGCCGTCAGTGACACGCCAACCCCTCCAGTACCTGCGCGAGCGCGGCCACACCGGCGAGGCAGTCATCCTCGCCCGCCGTCTCCGCGGGTGAGTGCGAGACGCCGGTGGGGTTCCTTACAAACAGCATGGCGGTCGGAACCGACGCGGACAAAATGCCCGCGTCGTGCCCGGCGCCGGTGGGGAGCACCGGAACGCCGCCGAGCAGGCCCGACAGCTGGTCACGCAGGTCGTGGGCGAATTCCACGACGGGTGTGAAGGACTCCCGGGTGACCCGGACGTCCACCCCGTCACGCTGCCCGCGCTCGACCGCCGCCCGCTCGATCTCGCCGACGACGGCAGCCAGGGTCTCCTCGTCGGGGGCCCGCGAGTCCAGCCAGCCGCGCACCAGGCTCGCGATCGCGTTCACCCCGTTAGGCTCGACGCCGACCTTGCCGAAGGTCGCCAGCGCTCCCGCGAGACGGGCCTTCTTGCGGGCCGCGAGGACGGTATTGGCGTACGTCAGCATGGGGTCGCGGCGGTCGTCCAGCCGGGTCGTCCCGGCGTGATTGGCCTCGCCGTGGAAGTCGAACCGCCAGCGGCCGTGCGGCCAGATCGCGGAGGCGACGCCCACGGGGTTCTCCGTATCGTCCAGGGCGCGCCCCTGCTCGATGTGCAGCTCCACGAAGGCGCCGATGCGGGCCAGCCGCTCCGGGTCCGGCCCGATGGCCTCCGGATCGTACCCGGCGCGCTCCATGGCCTGCGGCAGCGTGACGCCGTCCCCGTCCCGGAGGGCGTGCGCCTGCTCCGGGGCGAGCTGCCCCGCCGCGAGCCGGGACCCTACGCAGGCCAGGCCGAAGCGGGCGCCCTCCTCGTCGCCGAAGTTGACGATGGCGAGCGGTTTGGTGGGGTGCGCGCCGCGGGCCCGTAGCTCGTCGAGGGCCGCGAAGGACGAGACGACGCCCAGGGGGCCGTCGAAGGCGCCGCCGTCGGGGACGGAGTCCAGGTGGGAGCCGGTGACGACGGCGTCTTCGGCGGTCGGGTCGCCCAGCCAGGCCCACTGGTTGCCGTTGCGGTCCAGCTCGTAGGTGAGGCCGCGGGTTTCTGCCTGTGCCTGGAACCAGGCGCGGCAGTCGGTGTCGGCACCGGTCCAGGCGTAGCGGCGGTAGCCGCCGGTTTCCGCGTGGCGGCCGATGGGGGCGAGGTCGCGCCACATCTCGTGGAACGACGCGCCGGTGGGGGGTGCGCCCATTGCCGTCTGAGCCTCCGTTTCGTGGGCGGGTGCGGGCCGGTGGGTGGGTTGTGCCCACCCGTCCCTCCCCCAGCTACCGCTGGGAGGTGCCCCCTCTGCGGGACGATTGCCCACAACGGTCACTCTGCTTCCCTCATCGGGACCCTTACGTTCCGGTCGGCTGCTACCTCGTCCGCGCGGTCGTAGCCTGCGTCCACGTGGCGGATCACGCCCATGCCCGGGTCGTTCGTCAGGACGCGGCGGATCTTCTCGGCCGCCAGCGGCGTACCGTCGGCCACCGTCACCTGGCCCGCGTGGATCGAGCGGCCCATGCCGACCCCGCCGCCGTGGTGGATCGAGACCCAGGAGGCGCCCGAGGCGACGTTGACCATGGCGTTCAGCAGCGGCCAGTCGGCGATCGCGTCCGAGCCGTCCAGCATGGCCTCGGTCTCGCGGTACGGGGAGGCCACCGAGCCGCAGTCCAGGTGGTCGCGGCCGATGGCCAGCGGCGCGGCGAGCGTCCCGTCGGCCACCATCTCGTTGAACCGCTCCCCCGCCTTGTCGCGCTCGCCGTAGCCGAGCCAGCAGATGCGGGCGGGCAGCCCCTGGAAGTGGACCCGCTCCCCCGCCATCTTGATCCAGCGGGCCAGGGACTCGTTCTCCGGGAAGAGGTCGAGGATCGCCTTGTCCGTGGCCGCGATGTCCTTCGGGTCGCCGGACAGCGCCGCCCAGCGGAACGGGCCCTTGCCCTCGCAGAACAGCGGCCGGATGTACGCGGGGACGAAGCCGGGGAAGGCGAAGGCGCGCTCGAAGCCCGCGAGCTTGGCCTCGCCGCGGATCGAGTTGCCGTAGTCGAAGACCTCGGCGCCCGCGTCCATGAAGCCAACCATGGCCTCCACGTGCCGGGCCATCGCCTCGCGCGCCCGCTGGGTGAAGTCGGCGGGCTTCTCGGCGGCGTACGACGCCATCTCGTCGAAGTCCACGCCGATCGGCAGGTACGACAGCGGGTCGTGGGCGCTGGTCTGGTCGGTGACGATGTCGATCGGCGCGTCCATCGCGAGCAGCTGCGGAACCAGCTCGGCCGCGTTCCCCAGCACGCCGATGGACAGCGGGCGGCGGGCGTCGCGCGCCTCGGTCGCGAGCTGGAGGGCGTGGTCCAGGCTGTCGGCGCGCACGTCCAGGTAGCGGTGCTCGATGCGGCGCTCGATGGCGCGCGGGTCGCAGTCGATGCAGATCGCGACGCCGTCGTTCATGGTGACCGCGAGCGGCTGGGCGCCGCCCATGCCGCCGAGACCGGCGGTGAGGGTGATCGTCCCGGCGAGGGTGCCGCCGAACTTCTTCTCGGCGACGGCCGCGAACGTCTCGTACGTGCCCTGGAGGATGCCCTGCGTGCCGATGTAGATCCACGAGCCCGCGGTCATCTGGCCGTACATGGTCAGGCCCAGCGCCTCCAGGCGGCGGAACTCCTCCCAGTTCGCCCAGTCGCCGACCAGGTTGGAGTTGGCGATCAGGACGCGGGGCGCCCACTCGTGGGTCTGCATGACGCCGACCGGACGGCCCGACTGGACGAGCATCGTCTCGTCCTGCTTCAGCGTGCGCAGCGTACGGACCATGGCGTCGAACGAACGCCAGTCGCGCGCCGCCTTGCCGGTGCCGCCGTAGACGACGAGCTTGTCGGGGTGCTCGGCGACCTCCGGGTCCAGGTTGTTCTGGAGCATCCGCAGGGCGGCTTCCTGCTGCCACCCCCGGGCACTCAGCTCCGTACCTCGCGGGGCCCGTACGGGTCGCGGTCCTGACATGGGCCGTGCCTCCCTGCCATCGTCTGGATCGAGTTATTCACATCATGGCTTTGATGAATATAGCTAGTCAATAGGGGTGGCGGCGCATACACCCGGGTGGTTCCCCGGAGAGGCGTGCGCGGGGCGCGGGCGCCAGGACTTAGCGTCCTGCCGTGCCCCTCCCCGCCACCCATCGCGAAGTACGCCTCGCCGCCCGGCCCCGGCCCGAAGGGCCGCTCACCACCGACCACTTCGAGGTCGTCCACGCCCCGCTTCCGACGCCCGGCCCCGGCCAGGTGCTGGTGCGGAACCGGCTGATGAGCGTCGCCGCCGCCATGCGCCCGCTCGCCTCGGCCGACCCCGGCGCCCTCGGCCTGCCGCAGCTGCGCCACCGGGTCGGCGACGTCATGCGGGGCCCCGCCATCGGCGAGGTGCTCAGCGCCCCGCCGGACACCGGCCTGGCCTCCGGAGCCCTCGTACGCCACCACTCCGGCTGGCGCGAGTACGCCGTCCTCGACGCGGCCGAGGCGCCCCCGCTCGACCCCGACGCCCTGCCCGACCCCGCCGCCCACCTCTCCCAGGGCTTCACCGCCTGGCTGGGCGTGGTGCGGGGCGCCGGGGTGCGGCGCGGCGACACGGTGTTCGTCACCGGCGCGGCGGGCGGCGTCGGCACCCTGGCCGGGCAGTTCGCGCGGCTCCACGGCGCCGCGCGGGTCATCGGCTCCACCGGCTCCCGCGACAAGGCCGACCGGCTCGTCGAGGAGCTGGGCTACGACGCCGCCGTGATCCGCGGCGCGGGCCCCATCGAGGAGCAGCTGCGCGCGGCGGCCCCGGACGGCATCGACGTCCTGCTCGACACCGTCGGCGGCGAGCAACTGCGCGCCGCCCTCGCCCTGGCCCGCCGCAAGGCCCGCTTCGCCCTCGTCGGCGCGCTCGCCGCCCAGCTGTCCGACGACGCCCTCGCCACCACCCCGATCAGCACCCTCGCCCTCATCGCCCGCGGCGTCACCCTCCGCGGCATCAGCGCCTACGACCACGCGGACGCAGCTCCGACGTACCTGCGCGAATTCGGCCGCGCGCTGCGCGAGGGCGCCATCACCTACCCCCACACCCGCCTGACCGGCATCGCCCAAGCCCCGCGCGCCCTGGTCGAGTTGTTGGAGGGCCGCCACCTGGGCGCGGTGCTGGTGGAGCTGTGACCTGGGGCGCGGGGCAGTACGCCTGTTCGCCCCGTCACCGATTCCCGGCAGGGAATCCAACCCGGGTCGCGTTTCCGCGTACGCTGCTCTCCGTGCGTCAAGCCACGCTCTCCACCCGCCAGGAGATCAGGGATTCGAATGAGTGCACAGCCCGAACACCGGAATGAGCGCAGGATCGCCGCGATCCCGCACACCATCAACGCCATCGGCGACGCACTGAGCGGCGCGCAGCGCGCCCTCTTCTACAGCGAGGTCCTGGCAGCCGAGGAAGACGACGTCCCGGGCGTCATGCGCCGGTGGTGGAAGACGGCGATGCTCGACCGCGCCCCGGGCGCCGAAGACAGCAGGGCCAACGCCGCTGCCGGGCGCCGCCTGCTCTCCGTGGATGACCTCGCCGACCGGCTCGAAGCTCCCGCCCGGTGAGCGACCGACCACGCCGCGGCTGGACCGTCTGGACGGAGGGGATCCCGGCAGAGACGATGCTCGACATGCCGCCCGACCTCTCCAAGAAGGTGGTCGGCTTCCTGGCAGGCTTAGCCCTGGATGCGGGCGGCGCGATCGACGGCGACCGGCAGCCGCCGGGTGACCCGATGGACGACCTCGGCGTCCGGTACAGCGTCCAGATCGATGGCGAACCCGTCGTGTTCGAGTACGTCGTGCTCCGCGAGACACGGGAGATCCGCATCCCGGTACTCGTCTGGTTCCGCTGACCCCACCCCCACCGGCCTGGCCCGTTGGCCGGGGTGGGTGGTTGGCTGAGGGCATGACTGCGAACCCGGCTTCGACCCCGACCCCGGTTCCGGCCGACGCCGCCGAGCGGCGTGAGCGGGCCGTGCGCGCCGCCGTCGAGCAGGGCCTGATCGGCCCCGAGCAGCCCGTCGTCGGGCTGCTCGACGTCACCGGCATCCGCGCCGCCGCGGCCGAGCTGCGGGCGGCCTTCGACGAGGTCGTGGCACCCGGTACGCCCGTTCTGCACGCCTTCGCCGTGAAGGCCGCCTCGCTCGTCCCCGTCCTGCGGCTGCTGACCGACGAGGGGCTGGGCTGCGAGGTGGCCAGCCCCGGCGAGCTGGCCCTCGCCCGGGCCGCCGGGGCGGGCCCCGACCGCATCGTCCTCGACTCGCCCGCCAAGACCCCGGCCGAACTGCGCGAGGCCCTCGACCTGGGCATCGCCCTCAACGCCGACAACCCGCAGGAGCTGGCCCGCCTCGACGCGCTCGTGGCCGGGACCTCCCCCCGTTCCCCGCTGGGCCTGCGGGTCAACCCGCAGGTGGGCGGTGGCAGCATCGGCGCGCTCAGCACCGCCACGGCGACCTCCAAGTTCGGGGTCGCGCTGCGCGACGTAGGGGCGCGCGACTGGGTCGTGCGCGCCTTCGCCGAGCGCCCCTGGCTGACCCGGCTGCACGCCCACGTCGGCTCGCAGGGGTGCCCGCTGGACCTGATGGCGGCGGGCGTCCAGGCCGCGTACGAACTCGCCGAGGAGATCAACGAGACCATCGGCCGCCGCCAGATCGACACCCTCGACATCGGCGGCGGCCTGCCCGTGAACTTCACGTCCGACGAGATCACGCCCAGCTACCACGAGTACGCTCGGCTGCTCCAGGCCACCGTGCCGGGGCTCCTCGACGGGCGGTACGGCCTGGTCACCGAGTTCGGGCGGTCACTCCTCGCCAAGTCGGGGATGGTGCTGGCGCGCGTCGAGTACGCGAAGTCGGCCGGCGGCCGCCCGATCGCCGTGACCCACGCGGGCGCCCAGCTGGCCACCCGTACGGTCTTCGCCCCCACCGCCTGGCCCCTGCGGGTCGCCGGGTACGACGCGGACGGCCGTCCCAAGCCCACGGGCCCCGCCGGGCCGGTCACCCAGGACATCGCGGGCCCGTGCTGCTTCGCGGGCGACCTGGTGGCCGAGAACCGGGCCCTGCCGGAGCTGACGGCGGGCGATCTCGTGGGCCTGCTGGACACGGGGGCGTACTACTTCTCGAACCACTTCGCCTACAACAGCCTGCCGAGGCCGGGCGTGTACGGATACGGCTTCGCACCCGACGGCGACGGGATCCGCTTCGCGGAGGTGCGAAAGCCGCAGACGGTGGCGGAGATCGTGGCGGAAAGCGGAGGCGCCGAAGCGGAGGGCCTGACCGGCTTGTAAAGCCGCCGTCCGGCGGGAGGGGCGGGGTCGCCGGGGTGGGGTCCTGGACGCTGCCGTGTATGTGTGGCGCCGTGGACTTCCGGCCCACCCCACGTTCCACGGCAACGGCGCCGTAAATATACGGTCCAGGGCCCTGCCCCGGAGGCCCCGCACCGGCACCCACCACCGCACCGTCCGCGCACCCACCCGCACCCCGCCACCGCCACCGCCAGGGGTCACCGCTTGGCGCCGCCCGGCCCCGCGTCGCCCGCCGCGGGGCCCGTCGTCTGGTAGGCGCGGACGTCGGGGCCCGCCGGGCGGCCGCGGGGGACCCAGTCCGTGCGGACCCACAGCAGCGCGTCGTGCGCGTGCTCCCAGCGGCCCAGCCACAGCGCCTTCGCCCACAGCCCCGCGCCGAGGCCCGCCAGCAGCAGGCCGCCCGCCGCGGGGACGGCGAAGGACGAGCCGACGGCGGCCAGGAAGGCCAGGAGCAGCCACCACCGCAGGGCGCGGCGCCGGGTCCGTATCGTCACCGCGCGGTCCTGGAGGAACACCGACGTGCCCGCGCGGGTGGCCTCCTGGGCGAGGGTCAGATACCGGCCGCGCCGTACGGCGAACACCACGGCGGCCGCGATCAGGAAGAGCGCCGCCCCGGCCAGCAGACCGATGCGGCGGCCGGTGAGGCCGGGGAGCAGCGTCCCGATGCCCGCGGCCAGGACGCCCGGCCACCACAGCCATCCGGCGGGTGCCCGTACGACCACGGCGACCCGTACCAGTGCATACGTCCCGCGTCCCACTGCCGACCTCCTCGACGTCTCGGGCCATCGAGCGCGGACTGTAGTGACGATGGCTGAGAATTCGGTGAGACGAGACACTCCACCAGGACAGGGCCACTCCACCAGGACGGGGCTACCCCGACGGGGACGGGGGCTACTCGACGAACAGCCCGCGCGCGGCCGCCCGCGCGTCGAACTCCTCCAGCCGCGCCTGCGCGTCCGGCAGCGCGTCGCACATGGCCTCCAGCAGCACCCGCCCCAGCAGCATCGGCGCGCAGGCGGTGTCGAAGGCCAGCCCGGTCCCGACGGCCGCGGGCAGCAGCAGATCGCTGTGGCGGGCGACCGGGGCGAAGGCGCTGTCGGCGACGGCGACGACGGTGAGGCCGGTTTCCCGTGCGTACTCCAGGCCCTCCACGACCTCCCGCGGATGGCGCGGCAGCGCGAAGCACAGCAGGGCGGTGGCGCCCGCGCGGTGCGCCGCGTCGATGCGGTCGGCGAGCATCGTGCCGCCCTCGTCCAGCAGCCGGACGTCGGGGTGGACCTTGCGCGCGAAGTAGGTGAAGCCCCTGGCCTGGGCGGAGGCGGCGCGCAGGCCGAGGACCGGCAGCGGGCGGGACGCGGCGAGCAGCCGCCCGGCCCGCAGCACCGGTTCGGGGTCGGCGAGCAGGGTGGCGAGGTGGCGCAGGTTGTCGATCTCGGACTGCACGGCCTGCTGGTACTCGTTGTACGCCCCGTCCCCGGCGGCCCGTTCGTCGGCGGCGGGGGCGACGTCGCGCAGGTGCTTGCGCAGCGCGGGGTAGCCGTCGAAGCCGAGCGCGACCGCGAAGCGGGTCACGGAGGGCTGGCTGACCCCGGCGAGTTCGGCGAGTTCGACGCTGGAGAGGAACGGCGCGTCGGCCGCCCGCCGCACCATGCAGTGGGCGATGCGGCGCTGGGTGGGGGTGAGGCGGTGGCCCTCGAACAGGGCCTGGAGGCGCGCGGTGCTCCCCGCGCTCGCCGCACCCGTCACATCCGCCGCCGCGCCGACCGCGTCCGCCACCCCGTTGTCCGTACCCATCAGTCCTCAGCCCTCCCGGCCCTCAGCACCATCACCAGCACCATCACGAGCCTCAGCAGGCTCAGCGCCCTCGCACACCTCGGCCAGCGGGTCCAGCAGACCCACCGCGTCGGCCACATCCTCCGTCAACGGCCGGTCCTCCATCCGCGGATCGAGAACTTCCGCCGCCAGCGCATACGCGGCGGCCGCCGGTACCCCGGGCTCCGGTTCCATGCCGCGCTGCCGCAGCGCCCGGACCGCCGCGACCAGTTCGCAGGCCAGCACCTGCCGGTAGTGGTCGGCCACCCGCAGCGTCTGGCGGGCGCCGAGCGAGGCGAAGCTGGCCTGTTCCTCGACGCCGCGGGAGAGCACGGCGTGGCCGAGGGAGGCGGGGTGGGAGACGGCCCGCATCTCGCCGAGGGCCGCGCCCGCCGCGTACTCCAGGATCATCACGCCGGAGCTGGCGGGCGCGGGGTCGCCGAGGAAGGGGCGCAGCCGGGTGAAGTCGGGTTCGCTGAGCGCGGCGAGCCGGGCGGTGGACAGCCGGGCGGTCTGGAGGGCGGCGAGCCGGAAGTGGTCGAGGGCGAGGGCGGCGTGCGCGGCGTAGAAGTTGCCGTGGTGGTACGCGGCCTCGTCCTCGGAGCTGATCAGCGGGTTCTCGGCGGCGGCGTTGACCTCGACGTTCAGCACCCGCTCCAGCGCGTCGGCGGCGTCCAGCGCCGGGCCGTGGATCTGCGGCAGACAGCGGAAGCCGTACGGGTCCTGTATGCGGCCGAGCGGCGGGGTGGGCCGGGCCGGGGCGCCGATGAGGGCGCGTATGCGGGCGGCGGCGCGGATGGATCCGGGGTGGGGGCGGGCGAGCTGGACGGGTTCGGCGTACGCCTCGTACGAGCCGCCGACCGCGATCAGCGAGAGCGCGGCGACGGCGAGCGAGGCGGACAGCAGGCGCCGCAGGTCGGCGAGGGCGAGCGCGGACTGGCCGAGGGTGAGGGCGTTGCTGCTGATGAGCGCGAGGGCGTCGTTGCTGTCGAGGGTGATGGGTTCGGGGGCGCGGCGGCCGGGTGCGGCGTCGGTGAGGTCCCAGGGGTGTTCGCCGACGAGGGCGAGCCCGGCCTGGGCGAGCGCGGCGAGGTCGCCGGTGCCGACCGCGCCGAACTCGTTGACCACGGGGTGGACACCGGCGTCCAGTGCCTGGACGAGGGAGGTGACGACGGAGGGGCGCAGCCCGGCGCCGCCCGCGAGCACCTGGTTGGCGCGGACGGCCATCATGGCGCGGACCTCGCGGCCGGGCAGCGGGGCGCCGATGGCACCGGCGTGGCTGCGCAGCAGCCGCAGGCCGTGGTCGTCGTCGGGGCCGACGTCCTCGGTGCGGTTGGCGCCGACGCCGGTGGAGCGGCCGTAGACCCGTCCGGTGGCGGAGAGCCGGTCCGCGGTCTCCCAGGCGCGTTCGGCGAGGGCGAGGGCGGCNCGGTCTCCCAGGCGCGTTCGGCGAGGGCGAGGGCGGCGGGGTCGGGGGCGGCGGGTAGGTTTCTGCGGTCGGCCAGACGTACGACGTCGGCGACGCGCAGGCTGTGGCCGTCGAGCGTGATGCGCGGTGCGGCGGGACCGGGGCCGCTCGTCGCGGCGCGCGCCGCACCGGCCGCCGCGCCGAACGCCGTCGAATCCAGCATGTGAGACACCATCCAGGGCAACCCCTTCCGTACCCACCCTTTTCGGGTTAGCCGCCAAGCGCTTTCGTCCCATATTGCGAGCAGAAGTAACCGGCGATTAACGCGCACCTATTGACTTCTATTCACTCGACTACGACTGTGCATGACTATATGCAGACAGGGCAAGGGGAAGCGGATGATCAGCTTCAAGCACGTCAGCAAGCACTACCCGAACGGCACCACTGCCGTCGACGATCTCAGTCTCGAACTCCCCGAGGGAGACATCACCGTCCTGGTCGGTTCCTCCGGCTGCGGCAAGACCACCACCCTGAGGATGGTCAACCGCATGGTCGAGCCGAGCAGCGGCACGGTGAGCGTCGGCGGGCGTGACATCCTCGAGGCCGACGCCGCCGAGCTGCGGCGCGGCATCGGCTATGTGATCCAACAGGCGGGACTCTTCCCGCACCGCACGATCCTCGACAACATCGCGACCGTCCCGCTGCTGCTGGGCTGGGGCCGCCGCAAGGCGCGGGCGCGCGCCGCCGAGCTGCTGGAGCTGGTCGGGCTGCCCGCCGGATCCGGCAAGCGCTATCCGCACCAGCTCTCCGGCGGTCAGCAGCAGCGCGTCGGGGTGGCCCGGGCGCTGGCCGCCGATCCACCGGTGCTGCTGATGGACGAGCCGTTCGGCGCGGTCGACCCGGTCGTCCGCACCCAGCTCCAGAACGAGCTGCTGCGGCTCCAGAGCGAGCTGCGCAAGACGGTCGTCTTCGTCACCCACGACATCGACGAGGCGGTCCGTCTCGGCGACCGGATAGCGATCTTCCGCACCGGCGGCCACCTGGTCCAGTGCGCGCCCCCGGCCGAGCTGCTGGCCTCCCCCGCCGACGACTTCGTGGCGGGCTTCCTCGGCGCCGAGCGCGGGCTGAAGCTGCTCTCGCTGTCCACCCTCGCCGACGTGCCACAGGAGCCCGCCCCCGCCGACGACGGCACGGGCTCCGCCGACGGCACGGGCCGCTGGCGGCTGGTCACCTCCGGCCGCGGCGAGCCGCTGGGCTGGCGCGACACCGACGGCCCGGACGGCGACGAGGCCCCGCTGCTGCCGGTGCGCCCGCTGCGCGACACCGACTCGCTGCTCTCCGCCCTCGACGAGTCGCTGGCCTCCCCCGCCGGGCTGGTCGCCCGGGTGGACGCGGACGGCGTGCTGACCGGGGTCACCGGGCGCGACCGGATCCACGAGCACGCGGGCCGCCGCCACGCCGAGGCGGGTCGTACGAACGCCAAAGCGACTGAGGCCACCCCCGACCCCGACGCGAGCGTGACCGCATGACCGTCGACTGGGGCTGGTTCCCCGACCACCAGGACGACCTCACCACGCTCACCTTCGACCACCTCTCCACCGCCGTTCCAGCCGTCCTCTTCGGGCTGTTGATAGCGGTGCCGCTGGCGGTCATCGCGCATCGCGTACGGCCGCTGCGCGGCGTCCTCCTGGGCCTGTCGAACGTCCTCTTCACCATCCCCTCCATCGCGATCTTCGTGCTGCTGCTGCCGATCACCGGCCTCACCCGCACCACCGCGATCACCGGCCTCACGATCTACACCCTGACCGTGCTGCTCCGGAACACCGTCGAGGGCCTGGACAGCGTCCCCGCCAAGGCCCGCGAGGCGTCCACCGCCATGGGCGCGCGCCCGCTGCGCACCCTGCTCACGGTCGAGCTGCCGCTCGCCTTCCCGGTGATCATGGCGGGCGTACGGGTCTCCACCGTGATGGCGATCTCCCTCGTCAGCGTCGCCAGCTACATCGGGTACGGCGGCCTCGGCCAGCTGTTCACCGACGGCTTCCAGCGCAACTACCCCACCCCGGTCGTCGCCGGAGTCGTCCTGTCCCTGCTGCTCGCACTGGTCGCGGACGCCGTCCTGGTCGCCATCCAGTGGCTGTGCACCCCCTGGCTGAGGAGGCGTGCCTGACATGATCGAACTGCTCCAGAACCTCGGCCGCTGGCTGACCAGCGGCGCCCAGTGGTCCGGGCCCGACGGCATCGCGACCCGCCTCCTGGAACACCTCCAGTACTCGGCCCTCGCCACCCTCGTGGCCGCCCTCCTCGCCCTCCCCGTCGGGCTGCTCATCGGCCACACCGGGCGCGGCGCGTTCCTCGCCATCAACCTCTCCGGCTTCGGCCGCGCGCTGCCCACCGTCGGCCTGGTCACCCTGGTCTTCCTGGCCAGCGGCCTGAGCATGTGGCCCGTCTACGTCTCGCTGGTCGCCCTCGCGGTCCCGGTCATCGTCACCAACACCTACGCGGGCATGGCCGCCGTCGACCCCGAGGTCAGGGACGCGGCACGGGGCCAGGGCATGCGGTGGCACCAGGTCCTCTTCCAGGTCGAACTCCCCCTCGCCCTCCCCCTGATCATGACCGGGCTGCGGCTGGCCTGCACCCAGGTCGTGGCCACCGCCACCATCGCCGCGTACGTCAGCTTCGGCGGCCTCGGCCGCTACGTCTTCGACGGGCTGGCCCAGCGCGACCTGGTGCAGGTCCTGGGCGGAGCGGTACTCGTCGCCATCCTGGCGATCGCCCTGGACCTGGCCCTGGCCGCCGTGCAACGCCTGCTCTTCCGCAACCGCCCCGCCCCCTCCCAAGCGCACTGACGACAGCGCACTGACGACAGCCCCCAAGGAGACCCATGAACCGCAGGAAACTGCTCGGCGGCCTGCTCGCCGGCGCGTCCGTGCCCACCCTCGCCGCGTGCAGCGGCGGCATCACCTCCCTGAAGGGCGACGGCGCCGGGGGCGGCCAGGGCGGCGGCAGCAGCGCGGGCGGACTCGTCATCGGCACCGCCAACTTCACCGAGAACCAGCTCCTCGGCTACCTCTACGCCGAGGCCCTGAGCGGCGCCGGGGTCAAGACGAGCGTCCGCCCCAACCTCGGCTCCCGCGAAATCGTCATCCCCGCCCTCCGCCAGGGCGACATCGACCTGCTCCCCGAGTACCAGGGCAACCTGCTCCTCCACTTCGACGACAAGGCCCCCCAAACCCAGGCGGGCGACCTCCAGAACGCCCTCACCGTCGCCCTCCCCACCGGCCTCGAAGCCCTCTCGTACGCGGCCGCCGAGGACAAGGACGTCTTCTGCGTCACCCGCGAAACCGCCGAGAAGCACGGCCTGCGCAGCTTCTCCGACTTGAAGAAGCAGAACGGCAAACTCGTCTTCGGCGGCCCCGCGGAGGACAAGAACCGGGTCGTCGGCCTGGTCGGCCTCAAGAACCGCTACGGCGTCACCTTCAAGGAGTTCAAGGCCCTCGACGCCTCCGGCCCCCTGGTCAAGGGCGCCCTGAAGAAGGGCGACGTCGACGTCGCGAACCTCTTCTCCACCGACCCCGACATCGAGGCCAACGGCTGGGTCATCCTCGCCGACCCCAAGGCCCTCATCCCCGCCCAGCACATCGTCCCCGTCATCCGCAGCGCCAAGGCCGACACCAAGGTCCGCAAGGCCCTGGCCAAACTGGGCGTCGCCCTCACCACCCACGAACTGGCCCGGCTCAACGAGCTGGTCGACAAGGAGAAGAAGGACCCGGACGAGGTGGCCGCCGACTGGGCCGCCGACCACGGCCTCACCAAGAAGTAGCGGCGGGAGGATCCGCATGCCCCCATCCCCCGCATCCCTGGTCGAGCAGCGCTCGATCGACGTCGTCCCCGACGCGGAACGCCATGGCACCGCCTTCAGCCAGTTCACGCTGTGGCTCGGCGCGAACCTCCAGATCACCGCCGTCGTGACCGGCGCCCTGGCCGTCGTCTTCGGCGTGGGCGCCTTCTGGTCGGTCATCGCCCTGCTGGTCGGCAACGTCCTCGGCGGAGCCGTCATGGCGCTCCACTCCGCCCAGGGACCACGGCTCGGCCTCCCCCAGATGATCTCCTCCCGGGCCCAGTTCGGGGTCCGCGGCGCGATCGTCCCGCTGCTGCTGGTCATCGTCATGTACGTGGGCTTCTTCGCCAGCGGCAGCGTGCTGGCGGGCCAGGCCGTCGGCGAGCTCACCCACCTCGGCGACACGACCGGCATCGTCCTCTTCGCCCTGCTCACCGCCGCGGCCGCCGCCGTCGGCTACCGGCTGATCCACACCCTGGGCCGGATCGCGGGCGTGGTCTGCGCCCTGGCCTTCGTCTACCTGGGCATCCGGCTGCTGGACCGCGCCGACCTGGCCGCCCTCCTCCACGACCGGAGCTTCGACTTCCCGCTCTTCCTCCTCGCGGTGTCGCTCTCCGCCTCCTGGCAGCTCGCCTTCGGTCCGTACGTCGCCGACTACTCCCGCTACCTGCCGCGCACCACCTCGGCCCGAGCCACCTTCTCCTGGACCCTCGCGGGCACCGTCCTCGGCTCCCAGTGGTCCATGACCTTCGGCGCCCTCGCGGCCGCCGCCGCGGGCGACGCCTTCGTCGGCCACGAGGTCTCGTACGTCGTCGGCCTCGGCGGCGGCGCGGCCCTGATCACCTCACTGCTCTACTTCGTCATCGCGCTGGGCAAGCTGACGATCAACGTCCTCAACACCTACGGCGGCTTCATGTCGATGGTGACCAGCGTCAGCGGCTTCCGCGGCCACGCCACCCTCTCCCCTCGCGGGCGAACCGCCTACATCGCCGGGATCATGGTCGCGGGCACCGCGGTCGCCCTCCTGGGCAAGGACAGCTTCCTGTCCTCCTTCAAGGACTTCCTGCTGTTCCTGCTGACCTTCTTCACCCCGTGGAGCGCGATCAACCTCGTCGACTACTACGCCATCGCCAAGGAGCGCTACGACATCCCGGCCCTCAGCGACCCCCACGGCCGCTACGGCGCCTGGCGCTGGAAGGCCCTCACCACCTACGCCCTCGGCGTCCTCGCCCAACTCCCCTTCCTGTCCACCCACTTCTACACCGGCCCCCTCGTCACCCCCCTGGGCGGCGCCGACATCTCCTGGCTCATCGGCCTCGCCATCCCCGCCGCCCTCTACTGGGCCCTGGCCCGCCGCGACACCGCCCACGTCCCGGACCGCATGATCATCGATGAGCGGCCAGCACTGCCGCGAGGCCCTCTTGCAGATCTTTGACGAAATACTCGGGAACCTCCAGCGACGGGAAATGCCCCCCGATTTCAGGTGACCTCCATCGGACGATCTGTCGGTACCGCTCCTGTGCCCAGGGGCGCGGACACTTCTCGACGTCGCGGGGATACATACTGAGTGCCGACGGGACGTCGACCCGAAGTTCGGGGTCCAGCGAGTTGTGGCTTTCGTAGTAAATGCGGGCCGCCGATGCGCCGGTCCGCGTCAGCCAATACAGGGTGACGTTGTCGAGAACCCTGTCTCTGGAAATCGCCTCGAACGGGCTGTCTTCGGTGTCTGTCCACTCAGCGAACTTGTCGAGGATCCAGGCGAGAAGCCCGACCGGTGAGTCGACGAGCGAGTAGCCGATGGTCTGCGGTCGGGTCGCCTGCTGCTTCGCGTACGCCGCGCGGTGGCGCCAGAAATCGCGGGTTTCCTCGGCCCACTCGCGCTCGACCGCCGTCAGCCCGTCCGTTGTCAACCCGGGCGGCGCCTCCGCGAACGTTGTGTGGATGCCGAGAACGTGCGCCGGGAACCTGCCGCCGAGAACCGTGGTGATATTACCTCCCCAGTCGCCGCCGTGGGCTACGAATTTGCTGTAGCCGAGCCTTCCCATCAGCTCCACCCATGCGGCCGCGATCTTTTCGGTTCCCCACCCGGTGGTGGCCGGCTTGTCGCTGTAACCAAAGCCTGGCAGCGACGGGACCACGACGTGGAACGCCGGCGCGTCTGCATCTTTCGGATCTGCCAGCTCGTCCACGACATCGATGAACCGAGCAATGCTGTCCGGCCAGCCGTGCGTCAAGATCAGAGGAGTGGCATCCGCGCGCGCGGATCGGCGGTGCAGGAAGTGGATTCCCAGACCATCAATGGTCGTGCGGAACTGGCCGACGCGGTTGAGGCGCTCTTCGAACGACCGCCAGTCGTACCCGGTGCGCCAGTAGTTCACGACATCGACGAGGTCGGCGAGCGGAACGCCCTGTTCCCATCGGCGAGGGTCGGGCGCGGCGCGATGGACCGTCTCAGTCTCCGGTAGTCGCGCCGCGGCCAGTCGCGCGCGCAGATCGTCGAGGTCAGCGTCAGTTGCGTGGGCTTCGAATGCTTGTACGTCGCTGGTCAGACGGGGCATGAGACCTCCTGGCCATCGTGGAACCGTCTAAGATGGTTCTAGCACTGTCCGAACCACGCCGCAACCCTCTAAGGTGGTTCCATGCGTGCTGGATTCCCTGACTTCCGCCTCGGTAGCGTGCTGGCGACCAGCTTCACGGGGACTCTGTCGGAGCGTCATGGCAACGCCGTGGAGCGCATTCCCACGCCGCAGCGACTCATCGACTGGCTGGCAGTGAACGGCCTCGCCGTGGACTCCTGCACCACTGCCCAGCTCGACCGCGCCCGGGAACTGAGGGAGTCGATTCACGCCGCCGCGACAGCGGCCGCGCTCCAGGACGCTCTCCCCGCGCCTGCCGTCCACGTCATCAATGACCGCAGCGCTCAGGGTCGGGCCGCGGCGATCCTGACACCCGAGGGAAAGCGGCGATGGCAGCTCAGCTCGGCTTCCTGCGTGGAAGATGCCCTCGGCGTGATCGCCGCCGACGCGATCAGCATCATCGCAGGCGAACGAGACGGAAGATTGGCCTTGTGTGCATCACCAACCTGCCAAGCCGCCTTCTTCGACACCAGCCAAAGCCGCACTCGCAAATGGTGTGACATGAACACGTGTGGGAATCGCCAGAAGAAAGCGCGCTTCCATGCCAACCAGCGCAAAAGCCCCAGATCAGCCGAGTGATCGTTACCTCGGTACATCCAAGTGGGCCCCACGCCTGCGACACATCTGTCGCGTTGGGTGCACCCCAACGGCACCGGACCGTGGGAGCTGCGCCTGATGGACACCTCGACGTCGAAGGCGACCCTGGAGCGCTACTGCGTTCCACCGGAGTGACCGACTCGCGGCAGGGGCGCGGGGCCGTCAAGCCCGTGCGTCGGGTATATCCGGCTTCGCGGCGCTCAGGGTGGCGCCCGGAATGACGACGAGGCGCTCGTCCGGGGCGATGCTGGCGTCCTCGGGGAGCTTCGCGCGATAGGCGTCGATGAGGTCGCGGCCGATGACCGCGATGTCACCGTTGTCGAGCTGCCAGATGTCGGGGCATCCGTCGCGCCCTCCGGTCTTACCGAGTTCGCGCGCCGATTTTCCCAATCGGCGCGCGAACGATGCGGACGGGTCGGCTTCCCAGGCGCGGGCCATCGGTCTCTCCAGTCAGTCATCCGTCTGTCCGGAATCGCCAACGGTAGACAGGGAGTTCACGGGTGGCAATGGAGCCGGGGAGCCCCGGCCGAGAGGTCGGCCGGGGTCAGGCCGGGGGCAGGAGCTTCTTCTGGGGCTTGCCCATGGCGTTTCGGGGGAGGGCGTCCAGGAAGCGGACCTTGCGGGGGCGTTTGTGGACGGAGAGCTGGGTGGCGACGAAGTCGATCAGGTCCTGTTCGCCGATGCCGTCGGCGACGACGTACGCGACGATCTGCTGGCCGAGGTCGTCGTGGGGGGCGCCGACGACCGCGGCCTCGTGGACGGCGGGGTGGTCGAGGAGGGCGTTCTCGACCTCGCCGGCGCCGATGCGGTAGCCGCCGGACTTGATCATGTCGGTGGAGGCGCGGCCGACGATGCGGTGGAAGCCGTCCGGGTCGACGGCGGCGATGTCGCCGGTGCGGAACCAGCCGTCGTCGGTGTACGCATCGGTGGTGGCCTCGGGGCGGTTCAGGTAACCGTCGAAGAGGGTGGGGCCGGTGAGCTGGAGTTCGCCGATCTCGGCGCCCTCCTCGGCGACGATCCGGGTCTGGATGCCGGTGATCGGGGTGCCGACGGAGCCGGGGCGGCGTTCGCCGCCGGCGCGGGTGGAGATGGTGATGAGGCTTTCGGTCATGCCGTAGCGCTCGACCGGGCGCTGGCCGGTGAGCTGCTCCAGGTCGCGGAAGACCGGGGCGGGCAGCGGCGCGGAGCCGGAGACCAGGAGGCGGGCGGCGGACAGGGCGCGGGCGGACTCGGGGTCCTGGACGACGCGGTTCCAGACCGTGGGGACGCCGAAGTAGAGGCTGCCGCCCGCCGCCGCGTAGGCCGCCGGGGTCGGCTTGCCGGTGTGGACGAGGCGGCTGCCGGTGCGGAGGGCGCCGAGTACGCCGAGCACCAGGCCGTGGACGTGGAACAGCGGCAGGCCGTGGACCAGGGTGTCGTCCGCCGTCCAGGCCCAGGCCTCGGCCAGCCCGTCCAGGTCTGCGGCGACCGCGCGGCGCGAGATCAGGGCGCCCTTGGGCGCGCCCGTGGTGCCGGAGGTGTAGAGGATGAGGGCGGTGGACTCCGGGTCGGGCTCCGGCTTCGTCCAGGCCGCCCGCTCGGTCAGGTCCACGGGCACCGTCTCGATGGGCGCCTCGGAAGCAGCCGACACGTCGCCGGTCAGCAGCAGGGCGGCGCCCGAGTCACGCAGGATGTGGTCCCGTTCGGCGGGTCCGGAGTCCGGCGGTACGGGGACCACGGGCACCCCGGCGAGCAGCGCGCCGACCACCGCCGTCACCGTCTCCGCGGTCGCGGTCGCCCGGACCGCGACGACCGGCGCCCCGGCCACCCGGGCGGCCACCGCGCCCGCGGCGCCCAGCAGGTCCTCGCGCGAGAGGGCACGGCCGCCGACGGTGAGCGCGTCGGGGCGGTCACCACCCGGCGCGGCGAGGGAGGAGAGGAGAGGTGCGGTCACGGAACTGACTCCTTTCGGCCCCCTGCGCCTTTCGTGGGGGGCTAGCCCTACCGACTTCAGCGTCCCCGTGACCGTACCTTCGTACCCATGGACGCCCATGACCCGGAGCTGAAAAGGGAACTCGACGCGACCCTCCAGGCCCGCAAGGAGCTGGGCGCGGAGTACGAGTCCGAACTGATCGACGCCTTCCTGGAGAAGGTCCAGCAGCGCTTCAACGATACGGCGGACCGGGATCTGCGGCGGCAGCAGGCCGAGCGTCAGATGGCCGCAGCGCGCGGCGCGCGCCCGTACGCGGGCGGGGACGGGGAGGCAGCGGGCGTGGGGCTCGGCGAGCGGTTCGCCTTCGTCGGGGTCTCCCTGGTGCTCGCGATACCGCTGTCGGCGATCGGCGCGGTCAACGCCGGGGAGTCCGGGCTGCTGATCACCTGGGCCGGGATCGTCGGCGTCAACGCGGTCCACTCGCTGGGCTTCTTCTCCCGGTTCCGCCGGGAGCACCGGGAACACCGGAAGTGAAGGGAAAGCGCGGGAACCGCCGCACCCCGGCGTAGTGCCGAGGGCGGGACGACGGCGGTTCCCGCGAGGAACGCGGTAGCCCGCGTTCCGGGCGACTGTGGAGGTCCGGGAGCCGCTCCGGATGTCCTGGTCGCCGCATCCTTGGGTGTCGGTGTCGTCCTTTCCGACATCCCCTAATCTGCCGGGGCAGTGTTAACGCTGTGCTGCGTGCGCGTGACGCTCACGTACCACTTCACCGAAGCCCGAACTCCGGGGTCACTTCGTGCCGTTGGCGAGGTACGCGAGCAGGTCCTGACGGCTCACGACCCCCTTGGGCTTGCCCTCCACCAGCACGACCGCCGCGTCCGCCCGGCCCAGGACGGCCATCAGGTCCTCGACCGCCTCACCCGAGCCGACGTGCGGCAGGGGCGGGCTCATGTGCTTCTCCAGGGAGTCGCCGAGGGAGGCGCGCTGGGCGAACAGGGCGTCCAGCAGCTCGCGTTCCACGACCGAGCCGATGACCTCGGCGGCCATCACGTCGGGGTGGCCGGCGCCGGGCTTCACGATGGGCATCTGCGAGACGCCGTACTCCCGCAGGACCTCGATGGCCTCCCCGACGGTCTCGTCGGGGTGCATGTGGACGAGCGACGGCAGCCCGCCCGCCTTGCCCTGGAGGACGTCGCCGACGCGCACGGACGGGCCGTCCTCCTCCAGGAAGCCGTAGTCCGCCATCCATTCGTCGTTGAAGATCTTGGAGAGGTAGCCGCGGCCGCTGTCCGGGAGCAGCACGACGACCACGTCGTCCGGGCCGAGGTTCTCGGCGACCTTGAGCGCGCCGACGACCGCCATGCCGCAGGAGCCGCCGACCAGCAGCCCTTCCTCCTTGGCGAGCCGCCGGGTCATCTGGAAGGCGTCCTTGTCGGAGACGGCGACGATCTCGTCGGCGACGGTCCGGTCGTACGCGCTGGGCCAGAAGTCCTCGCCGACGCCCTCGATGAGGTACGGGCGCCCGGTGCCGCCGGAGTAGACGGAGCCCTCGGGGTCGGCGCCGATGACCTTGACCCGGCCGTCGCTCACGTCCTTCAGGTAGCGGCCGGTGCCGCTGATGGTGCCGCCGGTGCCGACGCCCGCCACGAAGTGGGTGATCTTCCCGTCGGTCTGCTCCCACAGCTCGGGGCCGGTGCTCTCGTAGTGGGAGCGCGGGTTGTCGGGGTTGCTGTACTGGTCGGGCTTCCAGGCGCCGGGGGTCTCGCGCACCAGGCGGTCGGAGACGTTGTAGTACGAGTCGGGGTGCTCGGGGTCGACGGCGGTCGGGCAGACGACGACCTCGGCGCCGTACGCCCGCAGCACGTTGATCTTGTCGGTGGAGACCTTGTCCGGGCAGACGAAGACGCACTTGTAGCCCTTGCGCTGGGCCACCATCGCGAGGCCCACGCCGGTGTTGCCGGAGGTCGGCTCGACGATCGTGCCGCCGGGCTTCAGCGCGCCGGACGCCTCCGCCGCCTCGATCATCCGGACCGCGATGCGGTCCTTCACCGAGCCGCCGGGGTTGAAGTATTCGACCTTGGCCAGGACGGTCGCCCGGATGCCTTCGGTCACGGTGTTGAGCTTCACCAGCGGGGTGTTGCCGACCAGCTCAATCATCGATTCGTAGTACTGCACGCCTGCTCCTGGTCCGGAATCCGCGGGATCTCCGCGTCGGGACGGCCGCGTCGCGGGCCCTTAGAGCCAGCTTATTGCGCGGACCCGCCCACCGACCCGCGCGGTTGTGGTCAGGCACGCAGGGGGCACCAAGTGGTTAGCAAGGCGTACAAAGGTACAGAAGGCGTGCGGACGGAGGTGGGCTGGACCCATGTCGATGTCGAGGGCGAGGGTTGCGCGGCGGATCGCGGCCGCGGCGGCGTACGGGGGCGGCGGGATCGGGCTGCTGGGCGGGGTGACCGCCGTGCTGTTGCTCACCGAGGTCTCCCTGGCGAAACGGATCGTGGGCGGGTCGGAGGAGGCTCCGCCGCGCGCGGACGGCCGCTACGGCTTCGCCTTCGCCCGAAGGACCGGCCAGCCACCTCTGCGGCTGGCCTTTCTCGGCGACTCCACGGCCGCCGGACAGGGCGTCCACCGCCCTAGTCAAACGCCGGGCGCGCTGCTGGCCTCCGGGCTCGCGGCGGTGGCGGAGCGCCCGGTGGACCTGCGGAACGTGGCGCTCCCGGGGGCGCAGTCCAGCGATCTGGAACGGCAGGTCACGCTGGTGCTGGAGGACCCGGAGCAGCTGCCGGACGTCTGCGTCATCATGATCGGCGCGAACGACGTCACCGGGCGGATGCCGCCCGCGCAGTCGGTGCGGCTGCTGTCGGAGGCGGTGCGGAGGCTGCGCGAGGCCGGGTGCGAGGTCGTGGTCGGCACCTGCCCCGACCTGGGCACCATCGAGCCCGTCTACCAGCCCCTGCGCTTCGTCGCGCGCCGGTTGAGCCGTCAGCTGGCGGCGGCGCAGACGATCGGGGTCGTGGAGCAGGGCGGCCGTACGGTGTCGCTCGGCGACCTGCTGGGGCCGGAGTTCGCGGCCAATCCGCGGGAGCTGTTCGGGCCGGACAACTACCACCCCTCGGCGGAGGGGTACGCCACGGCCGCGATGGCCGTGCTGCCGACGTTGTGCGACGCGCTCGGGTTGTGGCCGGAGGAGGCGCCGGAGACGCGCGACGAGGGCATCCTGCCGGTGGCCACGGCGGCGGCCGCGGCCGCGGCGGAGGGTGGTACCGAGGTGACGGCTGCCCGTGGGCCGTGGGCCCGGCTGTTGCGGCGGCGGCAGCCGGCCGGGGAGGGTGCGGCGGAGGGCACCACCCCTGTCCCCCCGGTGACGCACTGAGGGGGTTTGTTCCCCACCCCGCCCCTTCCCGAACCGGGGCTCCGCCCCGGGCCCCGGGCGGGGGCTCCGCCCCCTGCACCCCCGCCGGGGCTCCGCCCCTGGACCCCGCTCCTCAAACGCCGGAGGGGCTGGGGGTGGGGCATCTCCGCCCCGCACCCCGCACCTCGCTGAGATGTCCCGGCCGGGACCAGGCGTGGGGCACCTCCGCCCCGCACCCCGCGCCTCGCCGGGATGTCCCGGCCGGGGCTGGGGATGGGGCACCTCCGCCCCCGCACCCCGCACCTCGCCGGGATGTCCCGGCCGGGACTGGGCGTGGGGCACCTCCGCCCCGCACCCCGCACCTCGCTGGGACGTCCCGGCCGGGGCTGGGGGGCATCTCCGGGCCCCGGAATCGCGATTCCGGTGGGTGGTGGCGGCGGCTGAGCGTACGCTTAGGAAAAAGAGTTCCGCGTCACAGCACTCGCCCCGTGACCCCTGCTCTACGTGCGGGTAACTTCCCTCACAGTCCGACGTCGCACCCCCGATCCGCCCCATGGAGCCGTGATGCCCGAAGCCGTGATCGTCTCTGCCGCCCGTTCGCCCATCGGCCGCGCCTTCAAGGGGTCGCTCAAGGACCTGCGGCCCGACGACCTGACCGCCGAGATCATCCAGGCCGCGCTCGCCAAGGTTCCCCAGCTGGATCCGCGGGAGATCGACGATCTGATGCTCGGGTGTGGTCTGCCGGGTGGGGAGCAGGGGCACAACCTGGGGCGGATCGTGGCCGTGCAGATGGGGATGGACCATCTGCCGGGGTGCACGATCACCCGTTACTGTTCGTCCTCGCTCCAGACCTCGCGGATGGCGCTGCACGCCATCAAGGCGGGTGAGGGGGACGTGTTCATCTCGGCGGGCGTCGAGATGGTGTCGCGCAGCGTCAAGGGCTCCTCGGACGGGATGCCGGACACCCACAACCCGGTGTTCGCCGACGCCGAGGCCCGTACCGCCGCACGGGCCGAGCAGGAGGGCACCGACTGGCACGACCCGCGCGAGGACGGGCTGATCCCCGACGCGTACATCGCCATGGGGCAGACCGCCGAGAACCTGGCCCGGCTCAAGGGGATCACCCGCGAGGACATGGACGCGTTCGGCGTGCGGTCCCAGAACCTCGCCGAGGAGGCCATCAAGAAGGGCTTCTGGGAGCGCGAGATCACCCCTGTGACGACCCCGGACGGCACGGTGGTGGCCACGGACGACGGGCCGCGCGCGGGGACGACGCTGGAGGGCGTACAGGGCCTCAAGCCGGTGTTCCGGCCCGACGGGCTGGTCACCGCGGGCAACTGCTGCCCGCTCAACGACGGCGCCGCCGCGCTCGTGATCATGTCCGACACCAAGGCGCGCGAGCTGGGCATCACCCCGCTGGCCCGGATCGTGTCCACGGGCGTCTCCGGCCTCTCCCCCGAGATCATGGGGTACGGACCGGTCGAGGCGTCCAAGCAGGCGCTGGCCCGGGCCGGGCTGGCGATCGGGGACATCGACCTGGTGGAGATCAACGAGGCGTTCGCCGCCCAGGTCATCCCGTCCTACCGGGACCTCGGAATCGACCTGGACCGGCTCAACGTCAACGGGGGCGCGATCGCGGTGGGCCACCCGTTCGGCATGACCGGCGCCCGCATCACCGGCACGCTGATCAACTCGCTCCAGTTCCACGACAAGCAGTTCGGTCTCGAGACCATGTGCGTGGGTGGCGGCCAGGGCATGGCGATGGTCATCGAGCGGCTGAGCTGAGCCGCGTTCCGCGCGGATACACGGCCCGATCGCGAGTTGTGACCCAATCTCCCCCAGGATGTGACCAACGTCCTGGGGGAGCCCCGTCTCCCCAGCTCAGGGACGGTGGACGGCCCCCTTCCGGGCATGGACTTCGGTCCGCTCCGCGGCCTCCTGCACTGACGCCGAGAGGCGAACCGAGTCAAGCTGAGGTAGGAATTCGGGGGATCGACAGCAACCGGGAGTTACGTCAGTGAGCCCCATGACCCTTGCCCTCCTGCTGGCCGCGCTGGCCGCCACGGCCACCGGCGCCGCCGCGCTGCACACCGCGCGCGCCGTGCGGCGGCAGATCACGGAGCTGCGCGCCGAGCTGGCCGCCACGGTCGCCGCGGCCGGTCGGGCGGACCGGTCCGGGGAGGACGCCGTCACGGTGCCCGCCGCCCGCACCACCCCCGCCGCCGAGATACGGGCGGCCGTCGCCGACGCGCTCGCCGAGGAGCGGGAGCGGGAGCTGGCGGAGGCCCGGGCGTTCTGGGCCGCCCAGGAGGCCCGGGACTCGGCCGGGTCGTCCGACGCCCCCTCGCTGCTCGGCGGGATGACCGGGCTCGGCGAGGACTCCCCGCACGACGCACCGCACGACGCGCAGCTCTTCGTGCCGCGCCAGGCGGATCTGGCCGGTCTGGAGCCGCTGCTCGGCCTGGACGCGCTGGGGCCTGACGTCCGCGACTCCGCCGGGGAGCAGGAGCCGGAGGAGCCGATGGAGCTGGAGGTCGGCGCCGAGGTGGGTGCCGAGATCGGCGCGGAGGTCGGCGTCGAGACGGACCAGGAGGCCGAGGCCGTCGAGTCGCCCGAGCTGGCCGCCGCGCGCCGCCGCCACCCCTCGCACCCCGACTTCACGCCCTCGTCGCCGGTCGCCGACCACGACCGGACCGTGGCCCGGCTGACCGAGCTGGCGGAGGCCCGTACCCCGCTGGCGGACGTACGCCCCGGCCCGCTGGGCACGCTCGACGTGTACGTCTTCGCCGACGGCACCACGATCTGCATGACCCCCGGCCACCGGGAGACGGCCGAGCGGCTGGCGGACGCGCTGCGCGAGGGCACCGCCCCGGTGCTGCTCGGCGGCTCGGGCGTCTCGGGCGCGTACGCGCTCACGTTCGGCTGCGGGGACGAGAACGTGTACGTCCTCGCCGACCGCGTCATCGCGTCGCTGTGAACAGGAACGCGTAACCCGCCTCAGAGGCCGCAGCGCCCGGCCGCCGCCTCGACGAGCGCCACCGCCTCGGCGGCCCCCGCCTCAGCGGCGCCACCCGGCGCGCGCTCCAGCGCGTGCACCAAATCATGACCGGCCACCGCTACCTGGTCGGCGATCATGAAAATCCCCGCGTCCGGCATGATCCGCGGCGGGGTCCCGGGCTCCTCCAGACGCTGGGCCCGCACCGACAATTCCCTCGCCAGAGCCAGTCCTTCGGCCGCGGCGCCCTGGCGCAGCCGGGACTGCGGGAGGGCGCGCAGCCGGTCGGCGAGACGGTCGACGGCGGTCAGCAAAGGGGTCGCATCATCCACGCCGTGAGCGTATGCGCCACCCACGGACTGTTGCCAACGGCCGAACACTCAGGCACGGTGAGCTGAAGGACCCCACCCGGGTGATTGAATCCGGGTCCGGAATGGACGCGTCCGGAGGCGCCGATGTCCCAGATCTTCTCCGACGAGACTCACCGGAACCTACTCTCCCGCATCCCCCAATGCACCGGCCGTGAGATTGCCGACTGGCTGCGCACGGTAGACGAAGGTCCCGCCTTCTTCCGCTTCGAGGAGAAGGTCAGCTGGCTGCGGGGCGAGCACCAGCTCGCCTATGGGCACGCCAAAGCGATCATCCACGAACACGACCTGAGGCGTGCGGCGCGCAAGCTGCTGTAGCCCGCCGCCCGGAGGCAGAGCGTGTACCACAGAGGGGCACGACACGAGAGCGGCTTATACCGCAGACGGCGAAGGGCCCGTGGAGGCAATTGCCTCCACGGGCCCTTCGGCTGTTACGGGGGCGGCGGGGGCGCCTGAGGTCCCCCGGACGCCGGTCCCCCGCGCTAGTCCCTGAAGATGGAGATCAGCCGGAGAAGCTCCAGGTAGATCCACACCAGCGACAGCGTCAGACCGAACGCGGCCAGCCAGGATTCCTCGCGCGGAGCGCCGTACCGGACGCCGTCCTCGACCTGCTTGAAGTCCATCGCCAGGAACGCGGCACCGAGCACGACGCCGATGATCCCGAAGGCGATGCCGAGGCCACCGCTGCGGAAGCCCAGGCCGTCACCGCCGCCGAAGGCGGCGAACAGCAGGTTGACCGCCATCAGCAGGATGAAGCCGATGGCCGCCGCGAGCACGAAGCGCTGAAAGCGCGCGTTCACCCGGATGAGCCGGGTCTTGTACGCGGCGAGCACACCGATGAAGACGGCCATCGTGCCGAGGACGGCCTGCATCGGGGCGCCGGCCCAGCGCTCGTTGTAGACCTGGCTGATGACGCCGAGGAAGAGCCCCTCGAAGGCGGCGTACCCCAGGATGAGCGCGGGCGAGGGCGTGCGCTTGAACGCCTGCACCAGACCCAGCACCATCGCGACCAGCGCGGCGCCGATGCCCGCACCGATGGGAAGGTGCGCGATCCAGGCGACGGCGGCCGCGACGACCACGGTGCCCAGCGTCATGCCGGTGCGCATGACGACGTCGTCCATCGTCATCCGGCCGGTCTGCTGACCGGCCGGGGGCGCTCCGTACATCTGCTGGAGCTGTTCGGGCGTCAGGTTCTGCTGGCCACCGGCCGCATAGGGGTTGGTCGGTGCCGCTTGCGTCTGCGCGTACGGATTGGTGCCCGCGTACGGGTTGCCCTGGACTGCGGCGGGGCCCCCGGCCTGCTGGGCCGCGCCGAAGCCGGCGTAGCCGCCGCTGCGGCTGAACCCCCGTCGCGAGAAGACCGGGTTGCTGCTCCTCATCTCACTCCTCCATGGCCGCCCTGCGCGACCTTGACTCAAGAGTAATGGGTAAGCAAAGAAAGCACCCTAGTGCCCAAGGAGGATCTTTTCACGCGTGCCCGGACAGCGCGAGGTCCCCCGGGAGCCGGTGCGGGACCGGGCGCGGGCCCTGGTCGCACGGTGGGCGACCGGCCACGCACGCAGAGTGCGTCCACGAGATCTGGAGGTGCCCGGAACCGGACTTGAACCGGTACGCCCGCGAGGGGCAGCGAGGTTTAAGCTCGCCGTGTCTGCATTCCACCATCCGGGCAGCGGCTCACCCTGGGACGTACGAGGTGCGTACTTCCCTCCCCATAGGAGAGCAGCACGAGCCTATCCGGGCCGATGGACCCGAACAGCGAACCACCGGACCGAGGTTGTCTTATTTTATTGGCAACTGAGGGCCCATCAGCAGTGGGTCAGGGTACCCGCCGATGCCGGCGCCCGCCGGACCTGCTTATATGCCCTGTGACCCCTTTGACGGCGGATTGACGCAATCTCGATGCCCCCATTCGGGGGTCCTCTCCTACCCAAGGAGGACTCCGGTCCGGCGCGCGTACGACCCGAGTCGCGCGCAGAACCGGAGGAGCGAGGGATCCCGTCCCCCTTTACGGCAAGGACGATGGAGGGACGTCCCCGGCCGACCGCACCGCACGACAGGAGCTCCGCACCGTGACCACCACCACTCCCGGCGTCGAGACCGCCGCCCGTTCGACGACGGCGGCGGCCCGAGCAACGGACCTCTCCAAGGTCTACGGACAGGGGGAGACGCAGGTCGTCGCTCTGGACGCCGTCTCCGTCGAGTTCCGGCAAGCCGAGTTCACCGCGATCATGGGCCCCTCGGGTTCGGGCAAGTCGACGCTGATGCACTGCATGGCCGGCCTGGACTCCGTCTCCAGCGGCTCGGCCCGCATCGGTGACGTCGAGCTGACGGCCCTGAAGGACAAGAAGCTCACCCAACTGCGCCGCGACAAGATCGGGTTCATCTTCCAGGCGTTCAACCTGCTGCCGACGCTGAACGCGCTGGAGAACATCACCCTGCCGATGGACATCGCGGGCCGCAAGGCCGACCCGAAGTGGCTGGACCAGGTCGTGGAGACGGTCGGTCTGGCCGGGCGGCTCAAGCACCGCCCCAGCCAGCTCTCCGGCGGTCAGCAGCAGCGCGTCGCCGTGGCCCGCGCGCTGGCCGGCAAGCCCGAGATCATCTTCGCGGACGAGCCCACCGGAAACCTGGACTCCCGCTCCGGCGCCGAGGTGCTGGGCTTCCTCCGCAACTCGGTGCGCGAACTCGGCCAGACCGTGGTCATGGTGACCCACGATCCGGTCGCCGCGGCCTACGCCGACCGGGTGGTCTTCCTCGCCGACGGCCGGATCGTGGACGAGCTGCTGGACCCGACCGCCGACTCGGTGCTGGACCGCATGAAGCGGTTCGACGCCAAGGGCCGTACGAGCTGACGCGAGGCGCGCGTCCGTCACCGCACGCCGCTCACGCCTCCGCACCTCTTCTCTTCCTCCCCAGGACTGACTTCCATGCTCCGTACCGCCCTGCGCAACGTGCTTGCGCACAAGGCCCGGCTGCTGATGACCGTCCTCGCCGTCATGCTCGGCGTGGCCTTCGTCTCCGGCACCCTGGTCTTCACCAACACCATCTCCGCCGCCTACCAGAAGAGCTCCGAGAAGGGCTTCGACGGCGTCGACGTCGCCATCACCCCGCACACGTCCGACACCGGCTCCGGCGTCCCCGGCCCCACGCCGCGGCTCAGCCAGCAGGTGCTCGACAAGGCGGCCGAGGTGCCCGGCGCCGCCTCCGCCACCGGTGTCGTCAAGGGCTACACCGCCCTCGCCGACCGGAACGGCGAGCTGCTCGGCGGCGGCTTCTCCACCCTCGGCGGGAACTACTACCCGGGCCCCGACGGCAAGGACCCGCGGTACACGATGACCGAGGGCCGCGCGCCCAAGGCCGCGGGCGAGATCGCGCTGGACTCCAAGTCCGCCGAGAAGGGCCACTACAAGGCCGGTGACAGCATCCGGGTGTCCGTGAACGGCCCGGTGCGAACCGAGAAGATCTCCGGCGTCTTCACCACCGACGACGGCAACGTGGCGGCGGGCGGCAGCCTCGCGCTGTACGACAACGCCACCGCGCAGAAGCTGTTCGCCAAGCCCGGCCAGTTCGACGAGATCGACGTGAAGGCCGCCTCCGGGACCTCGCAGGCCGCCCTGAAGTCCGCGGTCGACAAGGTCCTGCCCGAGACCGCGCAGGCCGCCACCGGCCAGAAGCTCGCCGACGACCAGGCCGAGCAGATCAAGCAGGGCATGAGCAGCATGCAGACCGCCATGCTGGTCTTCGCCGGGATCGCGCTCTTCGTCGGCATCTTCATCATCGCCAACACCTTCACCATGCTGGTCGCCCAGCGCACCAAGGAGCTGGCCCTGATGCGGGCGGTCGGCGCGAGTCGCCGTCAGGTGACCCGCTCGGTGCTGATCGAGGCCACCGCCGTCGGCGCCGTCGCGGCCGTCGTGGGTATGGCCGCCGGTGTCGGCATCGGCGCCGGGCTGCGCTCGCTGCTCAGCTCCACCGGGGCCACCGTCCCGGACGGGCCGCTGATCATCGAGCCCACCACCGTGGCGGCGTCGCTGCTCGTCGGCGTCGTGGTGACCGTGCTCGCCGCCTGGCTGCCGGGCCGCCGCGCCGCGAAGATCCCGCCGGTCGCCGCCATGAGCAGCGTGCACGCGGCGCCGACGACCCGCGGCCTGGTGGTGCGGAACACGATCGGCGCGCTGCTCGGCGCGGCCGGTGTGGCGCTGGTGCTGTACGGCTCCGGCCAGGGCATGGACGGCAAGGGCCCGATGGCGTTCGGCGCCGCGGTCCTGGTGATCGGCGTGTTCGTGCTCACCCCGCTGCTGTCCCGGCCGCTGATCGCGGCCGCCGCCCCGGTGCTGCGGCTGTTCGGGATGTCCGGCAAGCTCGCCCGGCAGAACGCGGTGCGCAACCCGCGCCGTACCGCCGCCACCGCCTCCGCGCTGATGGTCGGCCTCACCCTGATCACCGGCATGACCGTGATCGCGGGCAGTGTCCAGAAGGGCATCAACCAGATGGCTTCGGACGGCCTGAAGTCCGACTACGTCGTCAGCATGGGCGGCGCCGGCGGGGCGCCGCGGCCGCTGTCCCCGGACGTGGCCAAGAAGCTGGAGAAGCAGCCCGAGGTCACCGCGGTCAGCCCGCTGCGCCAGGCCCCGGCCAAGATCGGCGGCAAGACCGACTCCCTGACGGGCGTCAACCCCAAGGCCATCAAGCAGCTGGTCGGCGTGGAGTTCCTCCACGGGTCGTTCTCCGGCTTCGGCGCGCAGAAGGTCGTCGTCGACGACAAGACCGCCGACCAGAACCACTGGAAGGTCGGTTCGGCCATCCCCGTGACGTACCAGGACGGCCGCAGCGCCAAGCTGACCGTCGGCGGTGTGTACGAGGGCAACCAGATGATCCGCGGGGTCATGGTCGACGCCGCCACCATCACCCCGCACATGGCCACCGTCACCGACTTCCAGGTGATGCTGAAGACCAAGGGCGGGGCGACCGAGGCCAACAAGGACGCGCTGACCAAGGCCCTCGGCGAGAACCCGGCCCTCCAGGTCCAGAACAAGAAGGACATCTCCGACAGCATCGCCAAGCTGTTCACCCTGATGCTGAACATGCTCTACGGCCTGCTGGCCATGGCCGTGATCGTCGCGGTGCTCGGGGTCATCAACACCCTGGCCATGTCGGTCTTCGAGCGGTCGCAGGAGATCGGCATGCTGCGGGCCATCGGCCTGGACCGGCGCGGCATCAAGCGGATGGTGCGGCTGGAGTCGCTGGTCATCTCGCTCTTCGGCGGGGTGCTCGGCATCGGCCTCGGCGTCTTCTTCGGCTGGGCGGCCGGTGAGCTGATCTCCACCGGTCTGTCGACCTACGAACTGGTCCTGCCGTGGGGCCGGATGGGCCTGTTCCTGGCGATGGCCGCGGTCGTGGGCGTGCTGGCGGCCCTGTGGCCCGCGCGCCGGGCGGCCAAGCTCAACATGCTGGAGTCCATCAAGGCCGAGTAGAGCGGCGTGGAGTGACGCGAACGGGCCTGATGCGCTTCCCGCGCATCAGGCCCGTTCCGTGTTCGGTCAGCTCTGTGTTCCGTCAGCTCTGTGTCCTGTCAGCTTTGTGTCCTGAAAGCTCCGTGTTCGGTCAGCCGCGCCAGTCCCGGGTCCGCAGCGGCAGCCCGGACGCGCCGCTCTCCGGCGTACGGACGGCGAGGATCTGGTTGACGCCGATCCGGTTGCGTTCGAACGACAGGGCGGAGGCGGCCATGTAGAGCCGCCAGACCCGGGCCCGGCCCGGGGAGGTCAGCCGGACGGCCTCCGGCCAGGACCGCTCCAGGCCGGCGACCCAGCGGCGCAGGGTGAGCGCGTAGTGCTCGCGGAGCGCCTCCACGTCGCGCACCTCGAACCCGGCCTCCTCCAGCTGGGTCACGGTCCGGCCGACGGGGGCCAGTTCGCCGTCGGGGAAGACGTAGCGGTCGATGAACTCGTCCACGTGGTACGCCTCCTCGTCCGGCTCGGGGCGCCGGGCGATCTGGTGGTTCAGCAGCCGCCCGCCGGGGACCAGCAGCCGGTGCAGGATGGCGGCGTACTCGGCGTACCGCACGGAACCCACGTGCTCGGCCATGCCGATCGAGGAAATCGCGTCGTACGGACCGTCGTCGATCTCGCGGTAGTCCTGCACCCGGATCTCGATCTTCTCGGTCAGCCCGGCGTCCGCGACGCGCTTACGGGCGTACGACGCCTGCTCCTCGGAGAGCGTGATGCCGACCGCCCGCACCCCGTACTCGCGCGCCGCGTGCAGCACCATCGAGCCCCAGCCGCACCCCACGTCCAGCAGCCGCTGCCCGGGCTCCAGCGCGAGCTTGCGGCAGACCAGGTCGAGTTTGGCCCGCTGCGCCTCTTCCAGCGTGGTGTCCGGTCTTTCCCAGTACGCGCACGAATAGACCATCGAGGGGCCGAGCACCAACTCGTAGAAGTCGTTGCCGACGTCGTAGTGGTGGCTGATGGCCTTCTTGTCGCGGCGCAGGGTGTGCAGCGGCCCGCGGGACGCCCCCGCCTCCTCGCGCGGCGGGGCCGGCGGCAGTCCGGGTCCGGCGAGGGCCACCAGATCGCGGACGGCCGCGCGCACCTTCGGGTCGCGCGCGGCCTTCAGGGCCGCGGCG
>NZ_RIBZ01000201.1:0-14874 GCF_003721215.1 Streptomyces botrytidirepellens | reverse complement strand
TGGCGCCGCGTCACCGCCCACCGCGGCCGACACCCGCCCGGCGGCGGGCGGTCCGCAGGCGCAGGGCGGCCGCCAGCGCGATCAGGCCCAGCCCGACCGCCACGAAGGCGACCGCGCCCGACGGCACCGAGCGCACATCGGCGGTGAACGTCATCGGCGCTCCCCACGGCCGCCCGTCGTCGCGGGTGTAGAGCTGGGCGGTGAGCCGCACCGGCCCGTTCGCGTGGGCGCTCACCCGGACCCGTACCGTACGGCTCACCGCCCGCGACGCCCGCACGGCCACGGCACGGTCGACCGCGCGGGCCCGCTCGGGACGGCTGGAGAGCACCCGCAGCTCGACGCCGGTGAGGTCCTGCTGGAGCCCGTTGGCGACCGTGACCGGGATGGTCGCGGAGCCGCCGGTCACCACCACCCTCGACTTGGGCACCAACCGCACCGAGGCGATCGACGCGGTCAGATAGCGGGCCACGCCCTCCTGGTACGCGCGCGCCCCCGCCGCGTCGCCCCGCCACCCCGTGGACACCGACCGCGCCAGCGCCGCGCGCACCGACGCCACCGTGGCCCGGGCGTCGGACAGCACCTTCGCCAGCGCGCGCAGCCGCCGCCGGTCCCGGGTGACCGCGGCCAGCCGCTCCGGGGGCAGCTCGGAGGCGCGCAGCCCGGCCGGACGGCCGCCGCTGTCCCGCAACTCCCCCGCCTCCGGCTCCCGCAGCGCCACCTCGAACCGCGACGGCTCCAGCCAGCCCGCCTCCTGACCCGCGGCCAGCGCCGACAGCAGCGTCCGCGCGATCCCGACCGGCATCCGGCGCGGCGGTACGACGACCAGGTCGCGCGCCGCGTACGGCAGCTCCCGTACCGCCGTCAGGGTCTCGGCCAGCAGCCGCTGCCGCAGCGCGAGCCGGGCGGGCTCGCCGGCGGCGCCCGCGGCGGGGTGGCTGCGGAACAGCAGGGAGGCGATGGTCGCGTCGTACGTCAGCGCGGTGCTCCCGCCGCCGAGCGCGACCGCCCCGTCGTCCGTGGCGCCCCCGGCGACGAGGGAAGCGCCGTACGGGCCGGGCCCTTCGCCGGAGGCGAGCACCGTGTCCAGGCCGAGCCGCCGCGCGTACCCGGCGATCCCGGCGTCCAGCACACCGGCCGCGGGCCAGGCCACCCCGTCGCGGGCGCGGACGTCCAGCGCCCGGTTCACCACGGCGGTGCCGGTGGCGGACGCGCGGTGCAGCAGCGCGGCCAGCGCCGGGTCGCCGCGGCGGGCGAGCGAGGCCAGGTCGGGGTCCGCGTACGGCAGGACGATCACGTCGCGGCCGCGCACCGCCTTGCGCAGCGCGGCCAGCCAGCCCGCCGCCGCCTTGCCGCCCCTGCCCGGCCCGGCCTCCTGGGGGTCGCTGCTGCCGGGCGTGCGGGCCACCCGGTAGCCGCGCGTCATGGCCTGGGCCTGGACGATCAGATCGGGGTCGATGGCCCAGGTCACCGGCTGGTCCTCGCCCAGTTCGACCAGTCGCCGCAGCCGCCCGCCGGGGCCGAAGGCGGCGGTCAGCGCGTCGTCGCGGAAGACCGGCAGCACGCTGTCGTCGCCGGTGCGCCGGGTCAGCGCCTCCATGTGCGGAACGTCGGTGACGGGCCACAGGACGGTGGTGCGCAGCCGCTCCAGGGCGGTGCCGTCGGGGTAGACGGGCAGTTGGCCGCGGGCCAGGCCGAGCACCCGGCCGTCCGGACGGGCCGCGGTCACGGTGAGCGGATACGCGCCCGCGCCCTCCAGCCCGAGGCCGGAGACGGGCACGGTGAGGTCGAAGCGGCGCCGGGCGTGGGCGTCGAGCCGGGCGAGGCGGGCGGTGTGGGCGGTGAGTTCCGTGCCGTCGGCGCGGGTCAGGACGGTGCGCCCGGCGTGGACGGCGAGCGCGCCGCGGGTGTCGGCGGCCCCGGCCGCGCCGATGCGCAGGCCGATGTGGGCGCCGGTGACGCGCCGCCCGGAGGTGTTGGTGACGGTGCCGCTGATCCTGACCTCGCCGTCGTGGCGGACCACGGCGGGGCTGAGCGACCGCAGTTCGACGTCGAGCGGGTACGGGTGCGGGGCGGGGGCGTCCCGGGTGGCGGGCGCGTCCCGGACGGCAGGCGCATGCCGCACGGCGGGCGCGCGCACGGACGGGGTGGCCGCGGTGGCGGGCCCGGCGGGCAGGAGCAGCGCGACCGCCACGGCGATCGTCCGCCCGTACGCCCGCGCCCATGCCGTCACCTGGCCGCCGTACCTCCCGCCTGACCCACCGGCCCGACAACCGGCCCGCTCACCAGCCCACCACGGCGGCACCCGGGCCGCACGCCAGGGCGGCCCGATGGTGGGACGGTGCGGCGTCAGATCCGCACGGCGTCGGACGGTGCGGCGTCAGACCCGCACGGTGTCGGAGCGGCGCGGGCTGGCGTCCATCGCGGCCCGCAGCGAGGCGAAGTCCTCGACGCAGCGGCCGGTGCCGACGGCGACGCAGTCCAGCGGGTCGTCGGCGACCAGCACCGGGATGTCCAGCTCGCGGCCGAGCCGTACGTCCAGACCGCGCAGCAGCGCGCCGCCGCCGGTGAGCACGATGCCGCGGTCCATGATGTCGCCCGCCAGCTCCGGCGGGGTCTCGTCNCATGATGTCGCCCGCCAGCTCCGGCGGGGTCTCGTCCAGCGTGGACCGGACGGCGGCGACGATGCTGTCCACGGGCTCGGCGAGCGCGTGCCGCACCTCGTCCGCGGTGAGTTCGAGGACCTTGGGCAGTCCGGTGGCCTGGTCCCGGCCGCGGATGGTGCAGCGGTCGGGCGGCAGCAGCGCCTGGGTGTCCTCGTTGTCACCGTTGTCGAGCACTTCGACGTTGCGCTCGGTCATCCGGACGGCCACTCCGGCGCGCGGCGCCGACCACGAGCCGGTCGGCGATGCGGACCCGATGGACACCTTGATCTCCTCGGCGGTCCGTTCGCCGATGGCCAGCGCGTACTGCTTCTTGACGTACGTGCTGATCGCGACGTCCATCGCGTCGCCCGCCGTGCGCACCGAGCGCGCGGTGACGATGCCGCCCAGCGAGACGACGGCGACTTCCGTCGTACCGCCGCCGATGTCGACGACCATCGAGCCGGTGGGCTCGCTGACCGGCAGGCCCGCGCCGATCGCCGCCGCGATCGGCTCCTCGACCAGATGCACCTGCCGCGCCCCGGCCTGGGTCGCGGCCTCCATCACCGCGCGCCGCTCGACACCGGTGATGCCGGACGGTACACAGACGACGACGCGGGGGCGGGCCAGCCGACGGCTGCCCATCACCTTCTTGATGAAGTACCGCAACATGCGCTCGGCGACCTCAAAATCGGCGATGACCCCATCGCGGAGCGGTCGAACGGCGACAATGTTCGTCGGGGTCCGCCCCATGGTCTCCTTTGCCGCCGAACCCACCGACAGCACATTGCCGTCGGTCGTGTTGACCGCCACGACCGACGGTTCGTTGAGCACGATGCCCTTGCCCCGCAGGTACACCAGCGTATTCGCGGTGCCGAGGTCGATGCCCATGTCTCGCCCAGTGAACGACTTGTTCTGCGCCATAAGTTGACATTATTGCTTATGCCGGATTCTGTCCTGTCAGCGCTGAGATTCGCTCCACCGTGCGGATCCGCACTACCGCGTTGCGGCCAGGGTCGGCGTACCACCGTTGCGGACACCGAGAGTTACCGGTCACCAGGCGTCTCGCCGCATAGCGGATCAATATCCGCCTTTACCGGGACACCATGTCTCTGTCTGGTCCCAGGCGTGTCACGGACCCCAGACGCGACTTGTCTGGTTGTCATGCACTCCTGTTACTTTATGGCTCGAATCATTCGCGTTCCCGCTGTCGCCGCACCTTCGGTCACGGCTGTCCCTGAACGCGAATCACCTTCATCCCCGGGGGATTTCATGAGCCAGAACTGGCAGCAGCCGCAGCAGCCAGGCGGTTACCCGCAGCAGCAGGGTGGTTACCCGCAGCAGCCCGCCGCGCCGCAGCCCGGCTACGGCTACCCGCAGGCGCAGCCCCAGCAGCCGCAGCCCGGCGCTCCCCAGCCGCAGTTCGCCGGTGGCGGCTTCCCGCCGCCCGCGCCGCAGGTGGGCCGCCAGGGCAACCCGCTCGCCGCTGTCGGTGCCGCCATCGTGGCCGCTCTCATCGGTGCGGTGGCGTACGCGTTCCTGCTGAGCTCGCTCGCCGACACCGACTCGAACCCGCCGGAGGTCACGAAGTTCGCCTACGCGGGTGTCGCCCTCGGCGCGCTCGTCGGCTTCGTGGTCTTCAAGCTCGGCGGCCGCAACGTGGCGCTGTGGGTGGTCGGCGCGGTTCTGGCGCTCGCCGCCGTGTTCCTCGGCGAGCTGTACGGCTACGCCATGATCATGAACGAGGCGGCCTCCAACTACGTGGACAAGATCGGTGGTGCCGCCGCCAACGCCGCCAACATCCCGTCCGCGAACGAGATCTTCTTCGAGCACTTCGGCGACCTGTTCGACGGCTGGAAGGAAGACGCCGACGCGATCACCTGGATCTTCATGATCCTCTCCCCGGTGGCCGCCGCCGGTACCGCGTTCCGGCTCAGCAACCGCTGACCGAAGCGCCCGCAGGGCCGCGCACAGCAGACGAGGAAGGCCCCGACCGCGATGCGGTCGGGGCCTTCCCCATGGCGTGGTGCGTGCGCTCAGCGCTTGTCGTTCGACGGGGCCACCGTCACCTCGACGCGCTGGAACTCCTTCAGCTCCGAGTACCCGGTGGTCGCCATCGCCCGGCGCAGCGCGCCGAAGAAGTTCATCGAACCGTCCGGGGTGTGCGAGGGGCCGAGCAGGACCTCCTCGGTGGTGCCGACCACGCCGAGGTTCATGCGCTTGCCGCGCGGCACCTCGTCGTGCACGGCCTCCATGCCCCAGTGGTGGCCACGGCCCGGCGAGTCCGTGGCCCGGGCCAGCGGCGAGCCGATCATCACCGAGTCGGCGCCGCACGCGATCGCCTTCGGCAGATCGCCGCTCCAGCCGACCCCGCCGTCCGCGATCACATGCACATAGCGGCCGCCGGACTCGTCCATGTAGTCCCGGCGGGCGGCGGCGACATCGGCCACCGCCGTGGCCATCGGCACCTGGATGCCCAGCACATTGCGGGTGGTGTGGGCGGCGCCGCCGCCGAACCCGACGAGCACCCCGGCCGCGCCGGTGCGCATGAGGTGCAGCGCGGCGGTGTACGTGGCGCAGCCACCCACGATGACCGGGACGTCCAGCTCGTAGATGAACTGCTTGAGGTTCAGCGGCTCGGCGGCGCCCGAGACGTGCTCGGCCGAGACGGTGGTGCCCCGGATGACGAAGATGTCGACCCCGGCGTCCACCACGGCCTTGGAGAACTGCGCGGTGCGCTGCGGCGACAGGGCGGCGGCGGTGACCACGCCCGAGTCGCGCACCTCCTTCAGCCGCTGCCCGATCAGCTCTTCCTTGATCGGCTCGGCGTAGATCTCCTGGAGCCGGCGGGTCGCGGTGCGCTCGTCCAGCTCGGCGATCTCGGCGAGCAGCGGCTCGGGGTCCTCGTACCGGGTCCACAGACCTTCGAGGTTCAGCACCCCGAGGCCGCCCAGCTCACCGATGCGGATCGCGGTCTGCGGGGAGACCACCGAGTCCATCGGGGCGGCCAGGAACGGCAGCTCGAAGCGGTAGGCGTCGATCTGCCAGGCGATCGAGACCTCCTTCGGGTCCCGGGTACGACGACTCGGCACGACGGCGATGTCGTCGAACGCGTACGCCCTGCGGCCGCGCTTGCCGCGCCCGATCTCGATCTCAGTCACGTGGGGTGCCTTTCGCTGGCTTGTTCTGCCGTACCAGTATCGCCACCCCCCGCGCGCAGCCCGTCGCGCGGGGGTCGCGCGCGTTAACGGCCGGAGTAGTTCGGCGCCTCGGAGACCATCTGCACGTCATGCGGGTGGCTCTCCTTGAGGCCCGCCGCGGTGATCCGCACGAAGCGGCCCTTCTCCTTCAGCTCCGCCACGGACGCCGAGCCGACGTACCCCATGGAGGCGCGCAGGCCGCCGACCAGCTGGTGGGCGACCGAGGCCAGCGGGCCGCGGTAGGGCACCTGGCCCTCGATGCCCTCGGGAACGAGCTTGTCCTCGGAGAGCACGTTGTCCTGGAAGTAGCGGTCCTTGGAGAACGAGCGGGCCTGGCCGCGGGTCTGCATCGCGCCCAGCGACCCCATGCCCCGGTAGGACTTGAACTGCTTGCCGTTGATGAAGACCATCTCGCCCGGCGACTCCTCACACCCGGCCAGCAGGCTGCCCAGCATCACCGTGTCCGCACCGGCGGCGATCGCCTTGGCGATGTCGCCGGAGAACTGGAGACCGCCGTCGCCGATCAGCGGCACATCGGCCGCGTGGCACGCGCGGGCCGCCTCGTAGATCGCGGTCACCTGCGGGACGCCGATGCCCGCGACCACCCGGGTGGTGCAGATGGAGCCCGGGCCGACGCCGACCTTCACCCCGTCCACGCCCGCGTCGATCAGCGCCTGGGCGCCGTCGCGGGTGGCGACGTTGCCGCCGACCACGTCGACCGGGACATTGGACTTGACCTTGGCGATCATGTCGAGGATGCCCCGGCTGTGCCCATGGGCGCTGTCGACCACCAGGAAGTCGGCCCCGGCCTCGACCAGCGCCTGCGCCCGGTCGAACGCCTCGTCGCCGACGCCGACGGCCGCGCCGACGACCAGCCGGCCCTCGTCGTCCTTCGCCGCGTTCGGATACTGCTCGGCCTTCACGAAGTCCTTGACCGTGATCAGGCCCTTGAGCACGCCCGCGTCGTCGACCAGCGGAAGCTTCTCGATCTTGTGGCGGCGCAGCAGCTGCATCGCGTCGTCACCGGAGATCCCGACCTTGCCGGTGACCAGCGGCATCGGGGTCATGACCTCGCGGACCTGACGGCCCCGGTCCACCTCGAAGGCCATGTCCCGGTTGGTGACGATGCCCAGCAGCTTGCCCGCCGCGTCGGTGACCGGGACGCCGCTGATGCGGAACTTCGCGCACAGCGCGTCCGCCTCGTGCAGCGTGGCGTCCGGCCGGACCGTGATCGGGTCGGTGACCATGCCGGACTCGGACCGCTTGACCAGGTCGACCTGGTTCGCCTGGTCCTCGATGGACAGATTGCGGTGCAGCACGCCCACACCGCCCTGACGGGCCATGGCGATGGCCATGCGGGCCTCGGTGACCTTGTCCATGGCGGCCGACAGCAGCGGTACGTTCACCCGGACGTTCCGGGAGACCCTGGACGAGGTGTCGACCGCGTTCGGCAGCACCTCGGAGGCGCCCGGCAGCAGCAGCACGTCGTCGTACGTCAGCCCGAGCATCGCGAACTTCTCAGGCACTCCGTCGACGTTGTCAGTCATGACACCCTTCCAAATGGTCTTGCCCCAGCGCGGACTCCCATGCTAACGGCCATCCCCGGTGTCACATTCCGCCCTGTGGACAACCGACGAATACCGCTGGTGATGCCGCCCGGAACGACCGACCGCGCTACTGTTCGGCCAGTGCGCGCAACCGGCTCAGCGCCCGGTGCTGTGCGACCCGCACCGCGCCCGGCGACATGCCGAGCATCTGCCCGGTCTCCTCCGCCGTAAGCCCGACCGCCACCCGCAGCAGCACCAGCTCACGCTGATTCTCCGGAAGGTTCGCGAGCAGCTTCTTGGCCCATTCCGCGTCGCTGCTCAGCAGCGCCCGCTCCTCCGGGCCCAGCGAATCGTCCGGCTGCTCCGGCATCTCGTCCGAGGGAATCGCCGTGGAACCGGGGTGGCGCATGGCCGCCCGCTGGAGATCGGCGACCTTGTGGGAGGCGATGGCCACCACGAACGCCTCGAAGGGTTTGCCGGTGTCGCGGTAGCGCGGCAGCGCGCACAGCACCGCGAGGCAGACCTCTTGCGCCAGGTCGTCCACGAAATGACGAGCGTCACCCGGCAGTCGGGACAGCCGGGTGCGGCAGTAGCGCAGGGCGAGCGGATGGACATGGGCCAGCAGATCGTGGGTGGCCTGCTCGTCCCCCTCGACCGCGCGCCCGACGAGGGCACCGATGGTCCCTGGCGCCCCCGGGCTGCCGCCCTTGGGGGGCCCTGGACTCTCGTCGTCGCGCATCCGTCCATGGTGCCTTGGGCCCGGCGGCTCCGTGGCATCGCGTCCATAGTTGTGCGCTGAAGCGTTATGAGCAGGTGCGCCGGTAGTCGTCACGTCCTGCGCTCTCCCCTCACGCCCGACCGACTCGTCCCCGAGGAACTCCACACCCTCAAGGATGCGGCATCGCGCGGGGAACCGGTACAAGCCGCCGTCACGGCAGGTGCCGCGCACGCTCCCGCCCCGCCCGCCACCCGGCGGGCGGGGACCGTAGCGCCCCCGCTGCGCGACATGTGATGAAAGCCCTAGCGGACCAGGCCCCAGCGGAATCCGAGGGCCACGGCGTGGGCCCGGTCGGACGCGCCGAGCTTCTTGAACAGCCGACGGGCGTGCGTCTTGACCGTGTCCTCGGAGAGGAACAGCTCACGACCGATCTCCGCGTTGGACCGGCCGTGGCTCATGCCCTCCAGCACCTGGATCTCCCGCGCGGTGAGCGTGGGCGCGGCGCCCATCTCGGCGGAGCGCAGCCGGCGCGGGGCCAGCCGCCAGGTCGGGTCGGCGAGGGCCTGCGTCACGGTCGCGCGCAGCTCGGCGCGTGAGGCGTCCTTGTGCAGATAGCCGCGGGCACCGGCGGCCACGGCGAGGGCGACCCCGTCGAGGTCCTCGGCGACCGTGAGCATGATGATCCGGGCGCCGGGGTCGGCGGAGAGCAGCCGGCGCACGGTCTCGACTCCGCCGAGACCGGGCATGCGCACGTCCATCAGAATCAGATCCGAGCGGTCGGCGCCCCATCGGCGGAGGACTTCCTCGCCGTTGGCCGCCGTCGTCACCCGCTCGACGCCGGGCACCGTCGCCACCGCGCGGCGCAGCGCTTCTCGGGCGAGCGGGGAGTCGTCGCAGACGAGGACGGATGTCATGGCCGCCCTCCGCAGCTGATGCGCGTCACCTTGAGCCTCCAGGCTGGTACATATCGTCACCTGAGCGATTGACAGCCCCGGATATGTGTCCGAGAGCTTTACCCATCAACCGCCTCCGCACTCTCAACGACGGTCACCCGAAAGAGTTACGGGGTTCGGCGGCCACCTTCGACACTCTACGTGAGCCCTCGGACACGGAGGCGCTTCCCCGCGCAGGTCGCGCCCTGTCACGTCTCCCCCAAAGGTCACCCCCTTCGGTGGCATTTGGCGACCTTGCTTCCAATTTGCCGGTCTGTGTGGCTAGATTCGCAATGAGTCATATTTACATCTACTTACACAGTAGGTGTACGACCCGGGACACAGCGTCCGCAGCCGATCGCTTCGAGGAGACAAGGCAATGGCAGATTTCTCCCGTCTTCCCGGTCCGAACGCCGATCTGTGGGACTGGCAGCTCCTGGCCGCATGCCGCGGTGTCGACAGCTCGCTCTTCTTCCACCCGGAAGGTGAGCGCGGCGCGGCCCGCAGCGCGCGCGAGATGTCGGCGAAAGAGGTGTGCATGCGCTGCCCGGTACGGGCGCAGTGCGCGGCTCATGCCCTGGCCGTACGCGAGCCGTACGGGGTCTGGGGCGGACTGACCGAGGACGAGCGCGAGGAGCTGATGGGACGGGCCCGCCATCGCACGGTCGCGTCCTCGGGAGCTCCGGGGTCCTGACCGGGATCCCCGCTCCCCCGCTCACTGAAGAAACGTTCCATCAACCACCCCCACCGCCGACCGTGACCACCGACGATCGGCGGGCTTTCGCGCGTCAGCGCCGCGCCGGCACGCACATCAGCGCCGCGCCGCCAGCTCCAGCCGGTCCAGGGTCGCCGCCACCGCCGGAACCCGCGCCAGGTCCGGCAGCGTCAGCGCCACCACCTCGCGCCGCACCGCGGGCTTGACCTCCAGCGTCGCCGTCCCCTTGGCCCGTACGCACTCCACCGCCAGCTCCGGCAGCACCGCGACCCCGAGCCCGGCGCCCACCAGCCCGACCACCGCCGGGTAGTCGTCCGTCGCGAAGTCGATCCGCGGGGTGAAGCCCTCGGCCTCGCACACCTCGACCAGATGGCGCCGGCACCGCGGGCAGCCCGCGATCCACGGCTCCTCGGCCAGCTCCCCGATCCCCACCGTCCCGGCCCCGGCCAGCCGGTGGTCGTGCGGGACCATGACCACCAGCCGGTCCCGCAGCAGCGGCCGCACCACCAGGTCGTCCCACCCCGCCGCCGGGTCCACATCCGCCGCGGCCTGCGGATACCGGAAGGCGAGCGCGATCTCGCAGTCGCCCCCGCGCAGCATCTCCACCGAACGCGGCGGCTCGGCCTCCACCAGGGAGACCCGCGTCCCAGGGTGGGCGGCGCGCAGCCCGGCGAGCGCGGTCGGCACCAGCGTCGAGCTGCCGCTGGGGAACGACACCAGCCGCACCCGCCCGGCCCGCAGCCCGGCGAGCGCCGCGACCTCCTCCTCGGCTGCGGTCAGCCCGGCCAGGATGCCCGCCGCGTGCCGTACGAGCGCCTCGCCCGCCTCGGTCAGCCGCATCTCCCGCCCGGTACGGATCAGCAGCGGCGTCCCCGTGGACTGCTCCAGGGCCTTCATCTGCTGGCTGACGGCGGGCTGGGTGCAGCCCAGCTCGCGGGCGGCGGCGGAGAAGGAACCGGTGGCGGCCACCGCGCGCAGCACCCTCAGGTGACGAGCCTCGATCATGCTCCCGAGCATAAGGGGCACTTGGGTGCGGACCGGAATATCGCGCCAGTGCTTTGACGGCGTAAGGGGTGGTGTGCCGACCGGGGCGGAAGGGGACCGGCCGCCCGGGGCCGCGGCGCCCGGGCGCGGAGTGATCGTCCGGCCGATAACGTGCGCGTATGACGACTGCATTGATTACCGGAACCACGGCGGGCATCGGCTCCGCCTTCGCGAGCCGGCTCGCGGCCGACGGGCACAACCTGGTGCTGGTCTCCCGCGACGAGAAGCGGCTCCGCAACCAGGCCGCCGACCTCCACGACCGGCACGGGGTCGAGGCGGAGGTGCTGCGCGCCGACCTGTCCGAGGACGCCGGTATCGCCGCGGTCGAGGAGCGCTTGGGGGACCGTACGCATCCGGTCGATCTGCTCGTCAACAACGCCGGTTTCGGCAACAACGGCCGCTATCTGGAAGCGCCGCTCGCCGATGAGCTGCGGATGCTGAAGCTGCACTGCGAGGCGGTGCTGCGGCTGACCAGTGCCGCCGCCCAGACGATGCGGGCGCGGGGGCGCGGCGGGGTGATCAACGTGGCCTCGGTCGCCGCCTTCTTCCCGCGCGGGACGTACGGGGCGAGCAAGGCGTGGGTCGTGCAGTTCACGCAGGGCGCGGCGAAGGACCTGGCGCGGTCGGGGGTGCGGCTGATGGCGCTGTGCCCGGGGCTGGTGCGGACGGAGTTCCACGCCCGGGCGGGGATCAAGCCGGACCATGCGCCGAGCTGGATGTGGCTGGATCCGGACCGGCTGGTCGCGGCGGCCCTGAAGGACTTCGCGCGGGGGAAGACGCTGTCGATCCCGGACCCGCGGTACAAGGCGATGACGGGGCTGGCGAAGCTGGTGCCGCGGTCGGCGGTGGCGGGCGTCTCCTCGAAGGTGGGCCGGTCCCCGGTCAAGGGGTGAACGAGCCGGAGTCGAGCGGCCTTGCGCCCCGTCGCGGGGCGCGCGACGCGCGAAGGCGCGGCCACCCCGTTGCGGGGCGGCCGCGCCTTCGCGTGGCGCTCGGCTTGCGTCAGTGCGCGTGGCCGTGGCCGTGGCCACCGGCCTCGGCCTCTTCCTCGGCCGGCTTCTCGACCACCAGGGTCTCGGTGGTGAGCAGCAGCGAGGCGATGGAGGCGGCGTTCTCCAGCGCGGAGCGGGTGACCTTGACCGGGTCGATGACGCCGGCCTTCACCAGGTCGCCGTACTCCTCGGTCGCGGCGTTGTAGCCGTGGCCCTTCTCCAGCTCGGCGACCTTCGAGGTGATGACGTAGCCCTCGAGGCCCGCGTTCTCCGCGATCCAGCGCAGCGGCTCGACGACGGCGCGGCGGACGACGGCGACACCGGTGGCCTCGTCGCCCTCCTTGCCCAGGCTGCCTTCCAGCACCTTGGCGGCGTGGACCAGAGCGGAGCCACCACCGGAGACGATGCCCTCCTCGACCGCGGCGCGGGTCGCGGAGATGGCGTCCTCCAGACGGTGCTTCTTCTCCTTCAGCTCGACCTCGGTGGCCGCGCCGACGCGGATCACGCACACGCCACCGGCCAGCTTCGCGAGGCGCTCCTGGAGCTTCTCGCGGTCCCAGTCGGAGTCCGTGGACTCGATCTCGGCCTTGATCTGGGCGATGCGGCCGGCGACGTCGTCGCTGTTGCCGCCGCCGTCGACGATGGTGGTGTCGTCCTTGGTGACGGTCACGCGGCGGGCGGTGCCCAGCACGTCCAGACCGGCCTGGTCGAGCTTGAGGCCGACCTCCTCGGCGATGACGGTGGCGCCGGTGAGGGTCGCGATGTCGCCGAGCATGGCCTTGCGGCGGTCACCGAAGCCGGGGGCCTTCACGGCGACGGCGTTGAAGGTGCCGCGGATCTTGTTGACGACGAGGGTGGACAGGGCCTCGCCCTCCACGTCCTCGGCGATGATCAGCAGCGGCTTGCTGGCGCCGGCCTGGATGACCTTCTCCAGCAGCGGCAGCAGGTCCTGGATCGAGCCGATCTTGCCCTGGTGGATCAGGATGTACGGGTCGTCGAGGACGGCCTCCATACGCTCCTGGTCGGTCACCATGTACGGCGAGAGGTAGCCCTTGTCGAAGGACATGCCCTCGGTGAAGTCCAGCTCGAGACCGAAGGTGTTGGACTCCTCGACGGTGATGACACCGTCCTTGCCGACCTTGTCCATCGCCTCGGCGATCAGCTCGCCGACCTGCTTGTCCTGGGCGGACAGCCCGGCCACGGCAGCGATGTCGGACTTGGAGTCGATCGGGCTGGCGGTGGCCAGCAGGTCCTCGGAGACGGCCTTGACGGCGGCGTCGATGCCCTTCTTCAGGGCGGCCGGGGAGGCACCGGCGGCCACGTTGCGCAGGCCCTCGCGGACCAGCGCCTGGGCCAGCACGGTGGCGGTGGTGGTGCCGTCACCCGCGATGTCGTTGGTCTTGGTCGCCACCTCCTTGACGAGCTGGGCGCCCAGGTTCTCGTACGGGTCCTCGACCTCGACCTCGCGGGCGATCGTGACACCGTCGTTGGTGATGGTCGGAGCACCGAACTTCTTGTCGATGACGACGTTGCGGCCGCGGGGGCCGATCGTCACCTTGACGGTGTCCGCAAGCTTGTTGACGCCGCGCTCAAGGGCGCGACGGGCGTCCTCGTCGAACTTCAGGATCTTCGCCATGGTTGCGTATGTCCTCTCATTGCGATCCTCGGCCGCCGTGCGGGGGCAGCCGCCGTCGCGTCAAAAAAACGAACCGCGCCCCGACCCCGGGTATCTGTGACACGGGCACCGGGGCGCGGCTCAAGGCAAAACTTCGGTGATTACTTCTCGACGATCGCGAGGACGTCGCGAGCCGAGAGGACGAGGTACTCCTCGCCGCTGTACTTCACCTCGGTGCCGCCGTACTTGCTGTAGAGCACGACGTCGCCGACCGAGACGTCGAGCGGAAGCCGCTTGCCGTCCTCGAAACGGCCCGGGCCCACGGCCAGGACGACGCCCTCCTGGGGCTTCTCCTTGGCAGTGTCCGGGATGACCAGGCCAGAGGCCGTGGTCTGCTCGGCGTCGAGCGGCTGGACCACGATGCGGTCCTCGAGCGGCTTGATGGCAACCTTGGAGCTGGCGGTCGTCACGATCCGACCTCCCCCTTCGGAGATCTCACGGGGTTAACTGTCTGAGGTGGCGACCAGGTGGATCCGTCGTCGCGGGTGCCGGACCTGCCCGTCGCTGTGTTTGGCACTCCGCAGTGCCGAGTGCCAGCCCTGACATTATGACGCGGTTAGCACTCCGTCAACCAGAGTGCCAAGCGAGCCGCCGCCGGACCGCACGGGCGCCGTGCCGCCGCCGCTCAGACGTAGTCCTCCAGCCGCGCCACGGCGAAGCCCTGCGCCTGGATCCCGCGCAGCAGCTCGGTGATCATCTCGGTCATGGTGTGCCCGTCGAGCTGCTCCGGACCGCGGAAGTGCGCGAGCACGATGTCCCCCGGCTGGAGCCGTCCGCCGGACCGGTAGACCAGCCCCTGGGTCTCCATCTCGGCACGCCACAGCACCACCGGCCCCAGCCCGCAGTCGGCCGCCGCGCGCAGGGTGGTCTCGTCGTATTCCCCGTAGGGCGGGCGGAAGAGGCGCGGCTGGACGCCGAGCCGGTTCCGGAGGTTCTCCTGCTGCCCGCAGATCTCCTGGACCTGGGTGCCGTAGTCCTGCCCGGCCAGGCTGGGGTGGGTGAGCGTGTGGTTGCCGACGCCGCCGCCGAGCCGGTGCAGCTCCCCGAAGTAGTCGTAGTGGCCGTCGACCGCCTGGTCCGTCAGGAACTGGGTGAACGGCAACCCGAGGTCCCGGACTTGGTCGATGAAGCGCGGGTCCTTCTCCAGTCCGTCGTCGATCGTCAGGAAAACCACCCGATCGGTGGTCGCCACCTGACGGATGACCGGCGGCAGCCCCGGCGGCTGCTCCCCGTCCGGCACGAGCGGCGGCTTGACGTCGGGTGGGGGCGGCGGCGGGTCCAGCGGCCGGTCCAGACCCCAGTGGTGGTACGCGCCCGGGGCGACCCCCGGCGCCGGGCGCGGCGACTGCGGGGGCGGGCCCGGCGGCGGGGATGGCCGCGTGTCGTCCGCGGCGAGGCCCGAGGAGGGCGCG
>NZ_RIBZ01000199.1:0-7600 GCF_003721215.1 Streptomyces botrytidirepellens | reverse complement strand
GGCCGGGGCCACTGCTGAGCAGTGGCCCCGGCCCTTGTGCGCTTGTCGATCAGTCCTTGTCGTCCCGGACCACATCGCCCCGGACCACGTCCCCCCGGCCCGCGTCGTCCCGGCCCGTATCGTCCCGGCTCACGTCGTCGCGGACCACCTCGCCCTGGATGACCTGGCCCTCCCGCGAGCCCTCGGCCGAGCCCGGCCCCGGCTGCCGCCCCGGCCCGCCCGGCCCGAAGGCGACGCCCAGCGAGCCCGGCGTGTAGCCCATCCGGCGTGACAGCGCGGACTCGGCGCGCCGCCGCAGCACCGCCGCGGTCGGCGGGAACAGGCACAGCAGCGCGGCCACGTCCGAGAGCAGCCCCGGGATCATCAGCAGCAGTCCGCCGAGCATGGTGAAGGAGTTGCCGGTCCGCCCCGGCTGCTCGGCGGGCTCGGCGCCCGGCTGCATCGTCCGGGCCAGGTTCTGCCAGGCCCGGCGCCCCGCCCGCTTGACGACGGCCGCGCCGCCGACCGCGCCCGCGATCAGCAGCAGGAAGACGGTGAGCCCGCCGGCCGCCTCCGCGACCAGGGTCAGCAGCCAGATCTCCAGCACCAGCCAGGCGGCGATGCCCAGCGGTACGAACGTGCGGGCACGGCTGCGCTTCGGGCGGGTCGGGTCGCTCTGCGGGGATGCGCCGGTCATCATGCCTCCAAGTGTGCCCGGGCCGGAGCGCCGTACGGACCCCGGGGCGTGGATCCAGGCAGCCCCGGACGCGCATCCACGGGGAATCGGCGGCGGCCGTCCGGGTACCCGCCGCCGCGGAGGTGGCGGAATGTCCGGTGTGCTCGAAGTGCTCGCCTGGTGGCTGGTGCTGACCGGGATCTGGCTGGTGCTCATCAGCACCGTCGGCTCCCTTGAGGTCATGGTGGGCGCGGCCGCCGCGCTGCCCACCGCCCTCGTCGCCCGCGCCGCGCGCCGGGTGGTGACGGGCCGGTGAGGGCGGACGACGGCTGGCTGCTGGTGGCGCTGGTGCCGCTGCTCGCCCTCGTACCGGTGCTGTGGCGGGTCTCCCGCGGGGCGCCGGAGGAGCGGCTGATCGCCCAGAACCTCAGCTCGCTGCTGGGCGGTCTGGCGCTGCTCCCGGCCGCGCAGGGCTTCGGCCGCCCCGGATACCAGGACGTGGCCCTCGTCCTGTCCGTGCTCGGGCCCACCGGCACGCTGATCTACGCCCGCTTCCTCGGCGTCCTGCCCGGCTCCCGGCTGGTGCGCCGGACGGCCCTGCTCGGGGTTCCGGCGATCGTGCTGCCGCTGTGCGTGGCGACCGGGCCCGGCCGGGCGATGGCGAAGCTGTTGCTGATCGGGGCGCTGCTGATCGCGGGCAGCGTGGTGACCGGCGCGGGCGGCGGCCGGATGGAGAAGAACGCGGCGGACGGGGGCCGTACGGCATGACCGATGTCCTGACCGTCGTGGCGCTGCTGCTGGTCGCGGGCGCCGCCACCGCCGCCGTACTCAACCGCGACCCGGTGCGGCAGGCGCTCGTGCTGTCGTTCCTCGGGCTGGCGCTGGCCCTGCTGTTCACGTTCCTCCAGGCCCCGGACGTCGCGCTGTCCCAGCTCGCGGTGGGCTCCGCGGTGACCCCGCTGATGATCCTGCTGACCGTACGGAAGGTGCGCCGCCGCCCCGGTGACAGCACGGACGAGGGACGCGAGCGATGAGCGCCCGCGGACGGCTGTGGCTCTTCCTGGTGGGAGCGGCCGCCTTCACGGCGCTGTTCGCCACCGCCTGCTTCTCCCTGCCGCCGTTCGGCACCGGCCACCATCCGTACGGGGAGCGGGCCGTGCGCGCGGCCCTGAGCCACCACACGGCCAACGTGATCGCGTCCGTCAACTTCGACCTGCGCGCCCTGGACACCCTCGGCGAGGAGACGATCCTGTTCGCCGCGGTGCTCGGCACGGTCGTCCTGCTCCGCCAGACCGCCGGTGAACAGCGGCGGCGGCCCGAGCCCGCCGTGGTGCGTCCCCGGGTGCGCTGGTTCGCGCTGGCGATGCTGCCGCTCGCGATGCTGACCGGCCTCTATGTGATCGCACACGGCCAGATCAGCCCGGGCGGCGGCTTCCAGGGCGGAGTGGTCACGGCGACCGCGCTGCACCTCCTCTACCTCGCCGCCGACTACCGGGCGCTGGAGCGGGTCCGGCCGGTCCCCCTGTACGAGATCGGGGACGCCGCCGGCGAGGCGGCCTATGTCGTCACCGGGCTCGGGGCGCTCCTCGCGGGATCGGCGTTCCTCGCCAACGTCCTCCCCCTGGGCACCTTCGCCACCCTGTCCTCCGGCGGCACCGTGATCCTGCTGAACGCGGCCGTCGGCATCGAGGTCACCAGCGGGATCGTCGTCCTGCTGGCCCGGTTCCTGGACCAGGCCGTGGAGATCGAAGACGCCAACGGAAACGGAAACGACCACGGAAACGACGGAAAGGAGCGGGTGTGACGGTCCTGCCGTACCTGATCGCCGGATGGATCTTCCTGATCGGGGTGTACGGGCTGGTGACCAGCCGGAACCTGATCCATGCCGTGGGGTGCCTGGCCGTCGCCCAGTCCTCCACGTATGTCCTGCTGCTGGGCGTCGGCTACCGCCGCGGCGGCACCGCCCCGGTGTTCGGCGACGCGCCCACCGACAGCCGCGTGGTCGACCCGGTGGTCCAGGCGCTCGCCCTCACCGACATCGTGGTGGGCGCGACGGTAACCGCGCTGCTGCTCGCCCTCGTCGTCCAGCTCCGCAAACGGCACGGCACGGTCGACCCGGACGCGCTGTCCGAGCTGAAGGGCTGACCGGATGGACGCCGCGCGGCTGCTGCCGCTGGTGGTGGCCGTACCGCTGTTCGGCGCGGCGGTGCTGGTGGCCGCCGGGCGGCGGCTGCCCCGGCTCGCCTCCGACGTCCTGGGCTGCGCCTTCGCCACCGCCACCGCGGTACTGACGCTGATCCTGGCGGGGCACTCCACGGGCCGTCCCGTGGAATGGGTGGGCGGCTGGCGGCCGGTGGACGGCAAGGGCGTGGGCATCGTACTGGTGGGCGATCCGCTGGGCACCGGGCTCGCGGCGCTGGTCTCGCTGCTGGTGGTGGCCGTCCTGGTCTACTCCTGGCGCTACTTCGAGGAGCCGCCGCGCGGCCACACCGGCTCCTTCACGGCGCTGATCCTGCTCTTCCAGGCGGGCATGTGCGGCTTCGCGCTGACCGGTGACCTGTTCAACGCGTTCGTCTTCTTCGAGCTGATGGGCGTCGTCGCGTACGCCCTGACCGGCTTCCGGGTGGAGGAGCCGAAGCCGGTCCAGGGGGCGCTGGCCTTCGGCGTGGTGAACTCGCTCGGCGCGTACTGCATGCTGCTGGGCATCACGCTGCTGTACGCGCGCACCGGGGAGCTGGGCTTCGCCCAGCTCGGGCGGGCGCTGGACGCGGGCCCTCCGGACGCCCTCGTGCTCGCCGCGTTCGTCCTGGTGACGACGGGACTGCTGGTGAAGGCGGCCGCGGTGCCCTTCCACTTCTGGCTGCCGGACGCGCACGCGGTCGCCCCCACGCCGGTGTGCATGCTGCTGTCCGGCGTCATGGTGGAGCTGGGGGTGTACGGGGTCGGCCGGGTCTACGGGACGGTCTTCGCGGGCCCGGGCGGCATCGCGCACTCCGCCTTCACCCACGCGCTGCTGGCCCTCGGGGCGCTCACGGCCGTGCTGGGCGCGCTCATGTGCTGGCAGCAGCGGCATCTCAAGCGGCTGCTGGCGTTCTCCACGGTGGCCCACACCGGGCTGTTCCTGACCGGTCTGGCCGTGCTCTCCCCCGACGCCGTCTCCGGGACGGCGCTGTACGTCGCCGGGCACGCGGGCGTGAAGGCGGCCCTGTTCGCGTGCGCGGGCATCCTGCTCGACCGGTACGCCTCCGTGGACGAGCACGAGCTGTACGGGAAGGCCCGGGAACTCCGCCTGGTGGGGGTCCTGTTCGCGGTGGGCGGCCTGGCGCTGTGCGGGCTGCCGCCGTTCGGCTCGGGGCTCGGCAAGGCGGTCGCGGAGGAGGCCGCCGGGCATGCGGCGGGCTGGCTGCCCGCGCTGTACGTCGTGGTGTCGGCGGTGACCGGCGGCGCGGTGCTGCGGGTGGCCTTGCGGGTCTTCGCCGGGGCGGGCCGGCCGCCGCACGATGGGCAGGACGCGGGCCCGGAGACCACCGGCGAGGAGGAGCCGGAGACCGGCGGCCGCCTCGGGCGCATCCCGGTGCCGATGCTGGCCGTACCGGCGGCGCTGCTGGCCGGGGCGCTGGCGGTCGGGGTGATCCCGCCGCTGGCGTCGGCCGCGGGGCGGGCCGGGGCGCTGTTCACCGANGCTGGCCGGGGCGCTGGCGGTCGGGGTGATCCCGCCGCTGGCGTCGGCCGCGGGGCGGGCCGGGGCGCTGTTCACCGACGGCTCCGGCTACCGGCAGGCGGTGCTCGGCGGACGCGCGGCGTCCGCCCCGGCGTTCGTGCCGCCGCACTGGTCGGCGGCCGGGCTCCTGCTCGGGCTGCTCTCCACGGCCCTCGCCATCGCCCTGGCCGCACTGGCAGTGCGGCGGCCCGCCCGCACCGGGGCGGCCGCGCTGCTCGCGCCCGTACGGCGGCTCCAGTCCGGGCACGTCGGCGACTACGTCGCCTGGATGGTCGCCGGGACGGCACTGCTGACCGCGCTGACCGTCCCGGGGATCCGCTAGCGGATCGTTTCGGCGTCCGGGTGTCCGGGCGGTCCCCGCACGGGGGCCCGTGGACGCCCGGCTGTCTCGGTGTCAGCGGTTACGGCGCAGAGCGGAGATCAGCTGACTCTTCGACATCTGCGACCTGCCCTCGATCCCGGCCTTCTGGGCCTCGCGGTACAGGTCCTCCTTGGTACGCGCCTCCATGCCGCTGGACTTCGCACCCTTGGGGGCCATCGTCCTGCGCTGTGTGCGCTTGCTGCTCTTCATGGTCGTCTTGGGCATGTTCCGCCTCCTTCCGCCTTCAGTGTCCGGCAGATGACGGAACGCCGCCCGTGGGACTACTCCGAGCGCGCACGGCCCCCGGCGGGCTACGGCTCCTTGCGGCCCAGCAGCTTGTTCACGCGCGAGCCCACACCCCAGGACATGACGCGCCAAGCGGCCTCGGTGACGATGTCCCGGCTCATCTTGCTCTCCCCGCGCTCGCGCTCGATGAACGTGACGGGGACCTCGATGACGTGGAAGCCCGCCTTGACGGCGCGCCAGGCCAGGTCGATCTGGAAGCAGTAGCCCTGGGAGGCGACGGCCTCCATGCCGAGCCCCTCCAGGGTCTCCTTGCGGAAGGCCCGGTAACCCGCCGTCATGTCGCGGATCGGCACGTCCAGCATGAGCCGGGAGTACGTGCTGCCGCCCCGGGAGATGAACTCACGGGACTTGGGCCAGTTGACGATCCGCCCGCCGGGCACCCAGCGCGAGCCGATCACCAGGTCCGCGCCCTTGAGCGCGGTGAGCAGCCGGGGCAGCTCCTCGGGCTGGTGCGAGCCGTCCGCGTCCATCTCCACCAGGACGCCGTAGCCGTGCTCGATGCCCCAGCGGAAGCCCGCCAGATAGGCGGCGCCCAGGCCCTCCTTGCCCTTGCGGTGCAGGACCTTGACGTGGTCGTCCTCGACCGCCAGCTCGTCGGCGACCTTGCCGGTACCGTCCGGGCTGTTGTCGTCGGCGACGAGGATGTGGGCGTCCGGTACGGACTCCCGGACCCGGGCGACGATCGGCGCGATGTTCTCGGCCTCGTTGTAGGTCGGAATGATCACCAGGACGGTGCCCAGCGGACCGTACTTCCGCCGCCCGCCGTCGTCCTGGCCGGTGCGGCGCGGCTCCGGACCCCCGTCTGCGGTGCGCGGCTGGTCGGCCTCGGTGGTCGGCTCCTCGGCCCCGGTGCGCGGCTGGTCGGCCTCGCGTGCGTCGCTCACGGCATCTGACTGTTCGCTTCTCCGCCCGCGAGGCGATTCATCAGGTTCGTTGCTCCGGCGCGGCTGGTCGGCCTCGCGTGCGTCGCTCACGGCTACTGCCCCTTCTTGTCCGTACGTCCCCGACGGCCGATCATGATCGCGGCCGCGCAGGACAGAACGCCCACCATAGCGAGCACCCACTCCGGGGTCGCACCGACGCGGTCGGCGAGGGTCGTGCCGTCACGCAACGGGATGCGCGCGGTGAGCACATCCTGCGTGAATTCTTTCGTCCGCTGCTCGATCGTGCCATCCGGCGCGACGACCGCGCTGATCCCGCTGGTGGCCGCGCTGATCACCGGGCGGCCGTGCTCGACGGCCCGCAGCTGGTACATGGCCAGCTGCTGCTCGGGCTGGCCGGTGCGGCCGTAGGTGGCGTTGTTGGTCTGGACGACGAGCGCGCGAGCGCCCGCGTTGACCGTGTCGCGGACGATCTCGTCGTACGCGACCTCGAAGCAGATCACATCGCCCAGCCGGGCCGGGCCGACCTTCATCAGCCCGGTGTGGTCGCCGGGGTAGAAGTCGCGGGGGACGCGCTGGAGCCGGGTGATGATCTTGCTCAGTTCCTTGCGGAACGGCACGTACTCGCCGAAGGGCACCGGGTGCTGCTTGGTGTACGAGGCGCCGGGGCCGTCCTCGGGGTCCCAGACGATGCCCTCGTTGAACACATAGCCCGGCTTGCGGGGGTGGTCGACCAAGGCGCCGACCAGCACCGGCACGCCGATCGCCTTCACGGCCTCGTCGATCCGGGCGTACGCCTCCCGGTACTGGAAGGGGTCCAGGTCGGAGGAGTTCTCCGGCCATATGACGAGGTCGGGCTTCTTGATCCGGCCGGCCTTGACGTCCTTGGCCAGGTCGAGCGTGGCGTCCACGTGGTTGTTGAGGATCTTCATGGGGCGGCCGAGGAAGTCCATGCCCGCCTGCTGCACATTGCCCTGGACGACGGCCACGTCCACGCTGTCGTCCGCGCGGGTCGGGATCGGCACCGCATATCCGGCCGCGGTCACGGCGGCCGCGACGACGACCGCACCGGCGGCGGGCAGCGCGCCCCGCACCGAGAGCCGCCCGTCCTCCCGCAGCCGCCACAGGGCGAGCGCGGCGGAGGCCAGCAGCCCGCCGGTCAGCGCGACGGCGAAGGTGACCAGCGGGGCGCCGCCGACCGCGGCGAGCGGGGTGAACGGCGACCCGGTGTTGGCGAAGGCCAGCCGGCCCCAGGGGAAGCCGCCGAACGGCACCCGGTCCCGGGCCCACTCCTCGGCCACCCACAGACAGCCCGTCCACAGCGGCCACAGGGACGGCACCGGCAGCCGGGAGACCAGCGCGAAGCCGGCGCCCATCAGCACCAGGAAGAGCGACTCGATGACGGACAGGCCGATCACCGCGTCCCAGCCCACCACGTGGAGCCACTTCAGCAGCAGCACGAAGAACGGCAGCCCGAACGCGAACCCCGTCCAGGCGCCCTGGCGGGCGGTGCGGCCGTACGTGAGGAGGCTCAGGGCGGCCACGGCCAGCAGGGACAGCGGCCAGACCCCGAACGGCGGGAAGGCGAACCCGAGCGCGAGCCCGGCGACGGCCGCGAGCGCGCTGCGCCCCGCCTCGCGGCGGGCGAGCCCGCCCAGGCGGCGCCACCGGCCGGG
>NZ_RIBZ01000019.1:0-15757 GCF_003721215.1 Streptomyces botrytidirepellens | reverse complement strand
GGCGCCGACGCGGCCCTGCCCGCCGGCGCGCCCGCACTGGTCGCACGGGCCCGCGCGGCGCTGGGCGGGCCCGCCGACGTCGTCTTCGACTGCGTGGCCCGGGAGCAGTCCATGGCCCAGGCCACCGACCTGGTGGCCAAGGGCGGCCACATCGTCGTCGTGGGTGTGGGAGCCGCCGGAACCACCCCGATCCGCCTGGACCTGATCCAGGACCGGGAACTCCGCGTCGAGGGCACCCTGATGTACACCGGCGAGGACTACAGCACCGCCATGTCCCTCATCGCCTCGGGCACCGTCGACACTGATGAGATCGTCACCGCCACCTATGCGCTGGAGGACGCCGCCAGAGCGTTCGCCGCTTCCACCGATCCCCAACACGTCAAGGTACTGGTCACGGTGGACGGTCCCTGACGGCGCGGCGGGCCGAAGCCCACGGCCCGTGAACCGGACGAGCCCCGGCCTTCCCCGGCCCGTGTGCGAGACTGCGGGACCGGAGCCATGCGACCGCCGCCGTGCAGGGCCGGGGCCCGTCCCCTGCTGCCGGACCGACACCAGGACCCGAAGGGGAAGGAGAGTCGCTGTGTCCGCCCGTACGCGACTGTCACAGGCCGCTGTCGAGGAACGGCGGCAGGCCATCCTGCGCCACGTCGCCGAACACGGTGAGAGCCGCATCGACGACCTCGCCCGCAGCTTCGACGTGAGCCTGATGACGATGCACCGGGACCTGGACGACCTCGCCCAGCGCCATCTGCTGCGCAAGGAGCGCGGCCGGGCCGTCGCCTTTCCCGCCCTCACCATGGAAACCGCCACCCGGTTCCGGGAGAACAGCGCCCTCGCGGCCAAGACCGCGCTGTGCGCGGCCGTCGCCGACCGCGTCAAGCCGGGCAGCACGATCCTCATGGATGACTCGACCACTCTCTTCCCGCTCGCCCCCGTGCTCGCCCGGCTGGACCAGCTCACCGTCGTCACCAACTCGGTCGGCCTGGCGCAGCGCCTCGGCCGCGCGCCCGGGGTGACCATCACCCTGCTGGGTGGGCACTATCACGGCGACTTCAACTCCTGCACCGGTCCCGCCGTCACGCGCGCCCTGTCCCGGATCCGCGCCGACCTCGCCCTGATGTCCGCCACGGCCGTGCTCGAAGGACGGCTCTTCCACCCCTTGCAGGACTACGTCGAGGTGAAGCTGGCCATGCTCGCCTCCGCGGAGCAGGCGCTGCTCCTGGCGGACCATTCGAAGTTCGGCAAGACGGCCACGTACACCTACGGCACCGCGGCCGATTACCACGCGGTCATCACCGACACCCGCACCCCCGAGGCGGAGTTCGCGGCCCTCCGCGGACTCGGAGTCCCCGTCGAGACGGTCGAACCCGAAGAGCCCGCCCCGTGAGACACACCCTGTTCGAGACGCCGAGCGCCCACAGCCTCACCGATGCCGAGATGGCCGCGCCCCTGCCACGGGTCCGGGCCGTGCTGTTCGACTTCAGCAACACGATCTTCGAAATGATCAACCTGGAGACGTGGCTGCACCGGGTCGGCACCGCCTCCGGCCGTCTCGCCCTGCTGGACGGCCATGACGCCGTGGCCGACATCTCCCGGCAACTGCGCACCGCGTTCCGGCTGCCCGCCGTGGTCTCCCTCCAGGAAGGCCGGGACCTCTCCCCCGAGCGGCACTACCGCGCCATGCTCGGATGGTGGGAGCACGTGGACTTCCTGCGCGGCGTGGAGGAGACGGCCTATCGGGAACTCACCGCCCCTGACGCCTGGGGCCCCTACCCGGACACCGAGCCCACGCTGCGGGCACTGCGCGACCGTGGACTGCGCATCGCCATCGTGAGCGACTTCGCCTGGGACCTGCGCACCCACCTCGCCCACCACAAGCTGGACGGCCTGATCGACAGCTGCGTCATCTCGTACGAGCACGGCCGCGAAAAGCCCGACCCGCAGCTGTTCTTCACGGCGTGCGCCGAGCTCGGGACGGATCCCCGCGCCGCACTCATGGTCGGCGACAACCCGGTGCGCGACGGGGGCGCGGCCGCCTGCGGGCTCCGCACCTACATCCTGCCGGCCGGAAGCCACACCGCCGACCGGGGCCTGGCGGACATCCTCCGGCTGGTCACCTGACCGGTGCGTGAGGCGAGGGTACGGGCCGATTCGGTGTGGGGAGCCGGGCTACCGGAACATGTTCACCATCATCTGATGAATTAATCCGAGAGCCGCAATCGCTACCAGCCACCACGCAGGATCACGCCACGGGCGCTTTGGCCATTCGTCATCCTCCATCTCGAATCCCTCCCCACTCCCGCTCATTCCTGAGCGACAGTTGCACGCCTTGAGGAGCCCTCGAAGAAGAAGTACGAGAATTCACCACATCGGTCACCGGACCGCGTCCGGTCGGCGCAGGCCGTCGAGGATGACGTTCATCAGGGGCCGTGCCGTGGATTCCCACTCATCCCGGTCCAGTCGGCCGAGGTAGGCGATGAGCAGCAGGACCCCGTGGGCGTCCACGTCCGTGCGGAGGGAACCGGTCTCCTTCCCGGCGTCCAGCAGCTGGGTGAGGGCGCCTTCGATGGGGTTGTGGCTGTGGGCGACGAGGTCCTGCCACGCCACCGGCTCGAGCGCCGCCAGGACGCCGCGCTTGACCTCGGCGTAGTCGATCACGCGGTCGAGCCAGTGGCGCAGGGCTTCCACGGGCTCGTGTTCCGCCAGCAGGGCGGAGGCGGCGGTCACGAGCTCTTCGACGTCACGCCGGTAGACCTCGGCCAGGAGCGCTTCGCGGTTGGGGAAGTTCCGGTAGAGCGTTCCCTGTCCCACCCCGGCGCGCTTGGCGATCTCGTTGAGGTGGACGTGAGGGGACTCGGCGAGGGCTGCACGGGCGGCCTCCACGATGCGGGTCCGGTTCTCCACCGCATCCGGACGACGGGCTGACGCGCTCATGGGCCTCTCCTGATGTTCTTCCTGTGACAAGTGGACACGTGTCCGCTAGGGTGAATCCCACTGCGGACACGTGTCCACTTTACTTGGAGGCAGCAGTGCTCTCTCTTCACAACAAGATCGTCGCCATCACCGGAGCGAGTGGCGGCATCGGCGAAGCCACGGCCCGTCTGCTCGCCGAGCGCGGCGCCGCGGTCGTCCTCGCGGCGCGCCGCAGCGAGCGCATCGACGCCATAGCGGAGGACATCCGGGAGGCGGGCGGCCGCGCCGCCACCTGCGTCGTCGACGTCACCGAGGCCGAGGACCTGCACTCCCTGGTCTCCCGCACCGTCGACCAGTACGGCCGCATGGACGTCCTGGTGAACAACGCCGGTATCGCCCCGATCAGCCCGCTGGCCGACCTCGACACCGCAAGCTGGGCGGCAATGATCGATGTCAACCTTCGCGGCATGCTCAACGGCGTCGCCGCCGCGCTGCCCGTCTTCCGCGAACAGGGGTCGGGCCACCTGGTGAGCATCGTCTCGGTGGCCGGTCTGTCCGTGTCCCCCTCGATGGCCGTCTACGCCGCGACCAAGAACGCGGTGCGCACCGTCCACGAGGGGCTGCGCACGGAGTCCACCGACGGGGTGGTGCGCACGACAGCCATTTCGCCGGGATACGTCCGCACCGATCTCGCCGACTCCATGGCGGACCCGCACATCCGCGAGCAGACGCGCAAGAACATGGACGCGGTGGGCATCCATCCGGCAGCGGTTGCCCGCGCGGTGGCCTTCGCCATCGAGCAGCCCGACGACGTCGAGATCGGCGAAATCAACGTCCGCCCCACCGTCCAGGCATGACGCGCGTTCAAACTCCCCTCGCGAGGAACTGACGGGCGCCGCGCAACGTCACCGCCCCGTCGGATGCGCTGCGCGTCGCGTTGACGACGAGGCGCGGACCGACCTCGGCCAGGCGCGGGCGGGTCAGCCGGACGGCAATTCAGCCTGGATATCGGCGACGAGCTTCTTCGCCGCCGCCAGCTTCGGCCCATAGACCGCGGGGTCCGTGGCGTTGAGTGCGGTGAAGATGTCCACGGCTTCCCGCGCCCGCGTGAGCGCATCGTCCCGTCGGCCGGACTGCCGCAGGTAGGGGATCGTCGGAAACATCAGCCAGTCGCCCAGACCGCCGCGATACCTCCCGGGGTTCGCGGTGGCGAGTTGGCGGAGCAGGTCGGTGGCCTCGATGGCGCGCTGTGCGCCCTGGGCGTGGTCGGGCTTGCCCCACAGGGCCTGCGCCAGATTCACCAGCGCCCAGGCCTTTCGGTACAGGAGATCCTCGGAGCCCGGCTGTTCACCGATCAGCTTGTCGAAGAGGCCGAGCGCCTCCCGCATGCGGGCGATGGCCTCGTCGTGGCGGCCGCTGACCATCAGATATGTGCCTGCCGGGAACACCAGCCACTGCGCGAGCCCGGGCCGGTAGGTGGGTTTCCTGGTGGTGAGTTGGCGGAGCAGGTCGGTGGCCTCGATGGCGCGCTGTGCGCCCTGGGCGTGGTCGGGCTTGCCCCACAGGGCCTGGGCCAGATTGACCAGCGTCCACGCCTTTCGGTACAGGAGATCCTCGGAGTCCGGCTGTTCACCGATCAGCTTCTCGTAGAGACCCAGCGCCTCCCGCATACGGGCGATGGCCTCGTCAGGGTGGCCGCTGGACATCAGATACGTGCCCGCCGGGAACACCAGCCACTGCGCGAGCGTCGCACGGTAGCCGGGGTCCTGGGCCACGACCTCGCGGGCGACCGCGATCGCGTCGGCCGCCCGGGCGTTGGCCTCCTCGCGCGCCGGGCCCGGCAGGTTGCACAGGGTCTGGGCCCGCGTCACCAGGGCCCGCGCATCGGCGATCCGGGCCGACGCGGTCGGCGTGGCCGGGTCGTAGAAACACGTCTGGAGCTTCGGCACCTCACCGATCTCGCTGCCGAAGTCGACCCGGTAGAGCGATACGCCGCGCGCCGCCGTCGGCACCGCGGCCAGCTCGGCGTACGACCACCAGGGCTGTCCGAGCCGCAGCGGCGCCGACCACTGGGACGCTTGGGGATCCCGGTAGATGGTCTGCACGCGGCTGTCCCGGCCCAGCCAGAACCAGTGGGCGCGCCGGTCCCCGGTCACCGCCGGGACGGTCGTGTAGGGCACGCCCCATTTGGTGAGGTGCTGCGGGGTGATCTCGGCCGGGGCGCTCCAGCCGCCGTCGTAGTGGATGTTCCACAGGGAACCGAAGGTGCCCTGCCAGACCACATCGGCCTTTCCGTCACCGGTGCCCATGGCCTGGATGGACGACGGGAAGTCGTTCCCGGGGAATTCGGCGATCTGCGCGGGCGCGCTCCACGCGGGGTGGGCCGCGTGGGCGTCGTAGGTGACGCAGTGCAGCGTGCGGTCGTTCATGGTCCACACCACCAGGACCACCCCGGGCGAGGGACAGGCCACCGTGAGGTCCGAGCCCAGCGACGCGGCGTCCGCCGGGGTCGCCGCCTGGGGTGGCCCCCACACCCCCTTGGCGTCCTGGAACGCGGCCATCAGCGTGCTGGTGCCGTTGTCCCGCCACACCACGACGACCGAGCCCGGTGTCGCAGCGGCCTCGGCATAGGAGACGTCGGTGGCGTCGCCGCTCACCCTGACCGGAGCGTCCAGCCAGCCGGTCGGCCGGGTGGGATCGGTGCGCGTGGCGTAGATGCCGCCGTCCTTGCCCATCATCACCACGGTGATGAGGCCCGGCCCCGATGACACGGCGCGCGGCGTGGGTTCCCGCCGCACCGTGTTCTCCGCGCTGATGGCCACCGACGGTTTCCAGGCCGGTGCGGTCGCGGTGGAGTCGTAGGACGTGGTGCGGAGTTGTGCCTTGTCCGGGTCCTGCCACACCAGAACGGTGCGCCCCGGCCGGTCCGAGGCCGCGACCAGGGACGCCATGCTGTCCGGCACCTCCACCGGGGCCCAGGGGGACCATCCGGGTGTGCGCGGGTCCTTGGCCCAGTAGGCCACGGTGTCATGGAAGCCGATGAGTTTGGCCAGCCCCGTCCTGACCCGCATATCGGCGCGCAGCTGATCGGAGTAGTAGCCCCGGGCGTCGTCGTATTCGGCCTGTCCTCCGAGGCGCCACCCGACTTCGGTGTGCCCGGTGTCGTAGCCGGTGATGTGGTCCACGCACTGATGGGCCAGGAAGTAGCTCCCGCGCCCGTCCGGACCGCCGCCGGTGTGCGGTTCGATGGCCTGATCGGCGTGCTGGAACACCCAGTCCAGCCGCGCCGCGTGCCGGGTCAGCTCCTCGCGGGCCAGCCGGTCCTCGCGGTACTGCGGATTGAGCCCGGCGATCACGCCGAACCGGACGGTCAGCACATAGACATAGGCGATATACGCCAGCCGGTGATCGAAGACGCTCTCCGGCGTGTTCGGATCCGGGCGGTAGAAGTAGGAGTCGCCCTCCAGCAGCGTATTCGCCGCCAGCCGTGAGTTGTTGTCCGCGTTCGACCGCAGCAGCGGGTCCTTGCGCCCGTCGGCGACCCAGGCGTTGAGCTCGTCCATGGCCGTGCGGGCCCGCCCGCGCAGGCCGTCCAGGTCGCGCCGCAAATTGAGGACATACGCCTGCTGCTCGACTCGGACGGCCTGTTTCACGGCCTCGAGCACCTCGTCGAACCGCCCCTGGAGGGCGACGAAGTCCTGGTGCAGCACCTCCAGCCTGGCCAGGATCTCCTCTTCGGGAGTGGGGCTGTGGCTGCCGAGGCTGACGAAGGCGACAATGCCCTGGTAAGCCTCATACGCCTTTTTGCCGGCTTCGTATACCGCCAGTGCGGTGACGATGGGCGTGGCCATATCCGGTGTTTCCCCCCTCGGCCCGTGCCCCCGCGGGCACGCCTGACGCAAGTGAACCACCGGACAACCACACATATGCTGGAAAACTACTTGAGCGCCCCCTCTATACGCCGCAAGCCTCTTATCAAACCCCATTCCGAGGGGCTGGATTTCGGACAGCGTTCGAGGCGAAACGTTCTCTTAACAGGAATTTACGCGTGAGAAACGCCACCCGTCGGCATGGTCGGCGGATGGTAGCGATCCGCCTCCGGAGAGGTAGATGGTTATCCCAGGCAACCGTTCGCTCTCCCGATCGAAAGGGTTGATCACTCGTGTGTGGCATCACCGGCTGGGTCTCCTACCGCCGCGACCTCACCTCCCACCGCCAACTCCTCGACACCATGACGGAGACGATGGCGTGCCGCGGCCCGGACGCGGCGGGCACCTGGGTGACCGGCAAGGCGGCGCTCGGCCATCGCAGGCTGGCCGTCATCGACCTGCCCGGCGGGGCCCAGCCCATGACCGTCGAGACGGCCGACGGCCCCGTCACCCTGGTGTACTCCGGTGAGGCGTACAACTTCACCGAGCTGCGCGACGAACTGCGCCGCAGGGGCCACGGCTTCACCACCGACTCCGACACCGAGGTCGTCCTGCGCGGCTACCTGGAGTGGGGCGAGGCCCTCACCGAGAAGCTCAACGGCATGTACGCCTTCGCCATCTGGGACTCCCGCGCCGAGAAGCTGGTGATGGTCCGGGACCGGCTCGGCATCAAGCCGTTCTACTACTACGAGACCGACGACGGCGTGCTCTTCGGCTCCGAGCCCAAGGCCATCCTCGCCAACCCGCTCGCCGCCCCCGTGGTCGGCATCGACGGGCTGCGCGAGATCTTCTCGTTCGCCAAGACACCCGGCGAGGCCATATGGAAGGGCATGAAGGAGCTGCGACCCGGCCATCTGGCCGTCGTCGACAGCAACGGGCTGCGCGAGCGGGCGTACTGGCGTCTGGAGGTGTCCGAACACACCGATGACCAGCAGGCGACCGTCGCCCGCGTGCGGGAGCTGCTGGAGGACATCATCGCCCGCCAGCTCGTCTCCGACGTGCCCCGCTGCACCCTGCTCTCCGGCGGGCTCGACTCCTCCGCGATGACTTCGCTCGCCGCCCGCCGGCTCGCCGAGGACGGCGAGACCGTGCGCAGCTTCGCCGTCGACTTTCCCGACCAGGCGGAGAACTTCCGCGCGATCGACGTCGCGCCCAGCGTCGACACGCCGTACGTGCACGCGGTGGCCGAGTACGTGAAGTGCGACCACCAGGACATCGTGCTCGACGGCTCCGCCCTGTCCGACCCGGCCGTCCGGCGGGCCGCCATCGCCGCCCGGGACCTGCCCATCGGGCTCGGCGACCGGGACAACTCGCTCTACCTGCTGTTCAAGGCCGTCCGCGAGCAGTCGACGGTGGCGCTGTCCGGTGAGTCGGCCGACGAGGTCTTCGGCGGCTATCCGTGGTTCCACGACGAGCGGCGCGAGGCCGACACGTTCCCGTGGCTCGCCGGGGGGCCGGTGCTCGGCGACACCTCGAGCCTGCTGCCCGACGACCTCGCCGCCCGGCTCGACCTGGACACCTACCTCCGCGACCACTACGTCACCGCGCTGAAGGAAGTCCCCCTCAAGGAGGGCGAGTCCGGTCTGGAGAAGCGCATGCGGCAGGTTTCCTATCTGCACCTCACCCGCATGGTCAACACGCTCCTCGACCGCAAGGACCGGATGAGCATGGCGGTCGGCCTCGAGGTCAGGGTGCCGTTCTGCGACCACCGGCTCGTGAGTTACGTCTTCAACACCCCGTGGTCGCTGAAGACGTTCGACGGGCGGGAGAAGAGCATCCTGCGCGAGGCCACTCGTGACGTGCTGCCCGAGTCGGTCGCGAACCGCAAGAAGAGCGGCTACCCCGGCAGCTTCGACCCCGCCTATCTGGCCGCCATCAAGGGGCAGGCGAGCGATCTCATCAGCTCGGGACACCCGGTCCTCGACCTGTGCCGCGTCGAGTCGCTGAAGCAGGCCATCGCCGCTCCGGGCGAGAGCATCACCACGCAGCAGCGCGCCGCCATCGAACGCGCCCTCGACCTGGCCGCATGGCTGGATCTGCGGAAGCCCACCATCACTCTGGACTGAACCGCACCGGCGCGCTCACGGGTCACCGGGGGAAGCGCGGCGTTGCCCCGACAGGCGTAACGCAGCGTGATCGGATCCGGGCGTCGAGTTCGTACAGTGACCCCATGTGGCGCCTCCCGCAAGCCGGTACCCTCGCCGTCCTCAAGCTCCCGGCTGCCCTGCTGCTGGTCACGCTCGTGCTGGTGGGCTTCGGCACGCTCCTGTCGGCGGGCGGGCTGACCGTCCTGACGGTGCATCCCACACGGACGGTCAGCCCGCATCCCACCGTCACGGACACCACGTCCGGCCCGACGACCTCACCGCCGACCACGCCGCCCACCACGCCGCCGACCTCACCCGTCACGTCTCCGCCCACCACGCCGCCGACCAGCCCCGCCCCGCAGTCCGCGCCCGCCACGCCGGGCCCCGCCTCGGGCCCGCTGGCCCAGGGCGGACAGGAGGTGGTGGCCAATTCGGCGGCGCTGCTCACCTCCTGGATCGGGCTGATCAGCCAGGTGCTCGGGCTGCTGACGGCGATGATCGGACTGGCCGCCGCGGGCCGCCGCCCGGCCACCATCGAGCCCGCCGACCGCGGAGAGTCCGAGCCGCCCGAGGACAGGCGGCCTCGTCACCGGTGACCGCCCGTGTGACCGGTGTGGCCGATGGTCTGTCCGCCGTCGACGAGGAACTCCCCGCCCGTGGTGTACGAGGCGTCGTCGCAGGCCAGGAAGAGCACCATGCGGGTGACCTCATCGGGTTCGCCGATGCGGGGCACCGGCTGGTGGGCGAAGAGCCCGGGGGGAAGCGGCGACGGCTCCGTGGCCGCGGTCGCGCATGCCGGGCAGGACGGTGTGCATGCCGAGGAAGGCGCCCACCAGATTGACGTCGAGGATCCGGCGTGTGGTGGTGCTGCGTCTGGGGGGGAACTCACCGGCCAGGGCCTCCCCCTCCTCGGCGCCTCGAGCCAATCCGGCATGCCCGCTTGACAGGCAAACCCTCCATATCAGGCGGGGTGCGCGAAGCGGGCCGTGGATCACACGCGTTCCACCACGGTCGCGTTGGCCATGCCACCCCCCTCACACATCGTCTGGAGCCCGTAGCGGCCTCCGGTCCGGCGGAGCTGGTGGACCAGCGTCGTCATCAGCCGGGCGCCGGTGGCGCCCAACGGGTGGCCCAGGGCGATCGCGCCGCCGAAGGCGTTGGTGCGCTCCGGATCGGCGCCGGTCTCCGCGAGCCATGCCTGGACCACCGGTGCGAACGCCTCGTTGATCTCCACCAGGTCGATCCGGCCGAGGGTCAGTCCCGACCGGTCCAGCACCTTCTCGGTGGCGGGGATGGGCCCGGTGAGCATGAGAACGGGGTCGGAACCGACGACGGCCATGGTGTGCACCCGCGCCAGCGGCACCAGCCCGAACCGGCGCACCGCGGCCTCGGAGGCGACCAGCAGGGCGGCGGCCCCGTCGGAGATCTGGCTGGACACCGCGGCGGTCAGCCGGCCGCCCACGCTGAGGGGCTTCAGCCCCGCCATCTTCTCCAGTGAGGTGTCCGCGCGCGGCCCCTCGTCGGTCTCCAGCCCGAACGCGGGCACGATCTCGTCCGCGAAGACTCCGCCCGCCTGGGCCGCCAGCGCCCGCTGATGGCTGGCCAGTGCGTAGCGCTCCATGTCCTGCCGGGAGATGCCCCACTTCTCCGCGATCAGCTCCGCCCCGCGGAACTGGGAGATCTCCTGATCGCCGAAGTGGCCGCGCCAGCCCTCCCCGCCGTACGGGGTCCCCATGCCCTCGCGCTCCCCGAGGACGGCCGGGCTGCCGATGGGCACCAGACTCATCGCCTCGACCCCGCCCGCCACGACGAGATCGGCGGAGCCGGACATCACGGCCTGGGCCGCGAAGTGCACGGCCTGCTGGGACGAGCCGCACTGCCGGTCGATGGTCGTACCCGGCACGTGCTGGGGCAGACCACCGGCCAGCCAGGAGGTGCGGGCGATGTTGCCGGTCTGCGCGCCGATCTGGCTCACGCAGCCGAAGTACACGTCGTCCACGGCGCCGGGATCGATACCGTTCCGGTCGACGAGCGCGCGCAGCACATGCGCTCCGAGGTCGGCGGGATGGACACCACTCAGGGCGCCCTTGCGGCGGCCGACGGGGGTGCGGACGGCGTCGACGATGAAGGCTTCGGTCACGGTGCGCTCCGGAGTCCGGGAATCGGGGTGATTCGGGGCGGGCGGGCCCGCGGTCAGACGTTGCGGCGGTATTCCCCGCCCACCTCGAAGAAGGCCTCGGTGATCTGCTGGAGGGAGCAGACCCGGGCGGCGTCCATCAGCACCGCGAAGACGTTGCGGCCACTGGTGGCGGCGTCCTTGAGCGCGGCCAGGGCGGCGGGCGCCTGCTCGCGGTGGCGGTCCTGGAAGTCGCCGACGCGCTTCAGCTGGGACTGCTTCTCGTCCTCGGTGGCGCGGGCCAACTCGACGGCCGCCTGGCCGCCTTCGGCGTCGGCGTGGGGGTGGCGGAAGGTGTTGACGCCGATGATGGGCAGGGTGCCGTCGTGCTTGCGCTGCTCGTACAGCATGGACTCGTCCTGGATGCGCCCGCGCTGGTAGCCGGTCTCCATGGCGCCGAGCACCCCGCCGCGCTCGCTGATCCGCTCGAACTCGCTCAGCACCGCCTCCTCCACCAGGTCGGTGAGCTCGTCGATGACGAAGGATCCCTGCAACGGATTCTCGTTCATCGCCAGGCCCCACTCCCGGTTGATGATCAGCTGGATGGCCAGCGCACGGCGCACCGAGTCCTCGGTGGGGGTGGTGACGGCCTCGTCGTAGGCGTTGGTGTGCAGGCTGTTGCAGTTGTCGTAGATGGCGATCAGCGCTTGCAGGGTGGTGCGGATGTCGTTGAAGTCCATCTCCTGGGCGTGCAGGGAGCGCCCGGAGGTCTGCACGTGGTACTTCAGCTTCTGGCCCCGTGTCCCCGCGCCGTAACGCTCCCGCAGGGTCACCGCCCAGATGCGGCGGGCCACCCGGCCGAGCACGGAGTACTCCGGATCCATGCCGTTGGAGAAGAAGAACGACAGGTTGGGGGCGAAGTCGTCGATGTGCATCCCACGGGCGAGATACGCCTCGACGTAGGTGAAGCCGTTGGCGAGGGTGAAGGCGAGCTGGCTGATCGGGTTGGCCCCGGCCTCGGCGATGTGGTAGCCGGATATGGACACCGAGTAGAAGTTGCGCACCTCCTTCTCGATGAACCACTCCTGGATGTCGGCCATCATCCGCAGGCTGAACTCGGTGGAGAACAGGCAGGTGTTCTGGCCCTGGTCCTCCTTGAGGATGTCGGCCTGCACGGTGCCGCGGACGCTGCGCAGGACATGCGCCCGGACCTCTTCGGCCTCCTCGGCGGTCGGCTCGCGGCCGTGCTCGGTGGCGTGGGCGTCGAGTCGCTGGTCGATCGCGGTGTTGAGGAAGAAGGCGAGGATGGTCGGTGCCGGACCGTTGATCGTCATGGAGACCGACGTGGTGGGCGAGGTCAGGTCGAAGCCGTCGTACAGCGCCTTCATGTCCTCCAGGGTCGCCACCGACACACCCGAGGTTCCGACCTTCCCGTAGATGTCGGGACGCAGGTCGGGATCGCGGCCGTAGAGGGTGACCGAGTCGAAGGCGGTGGACAGCCGGGTGGCTTCGCTGCCCTCGGAGAGGTAGTGGAAGCGGCGGTTGGTACGGAACGGATCGCCCTCACCGGCGAACATCCGTGCCGGGTCCTCGCCCTCGCGCTTGAACGGGAACACCCCGGCGGTGAACGGGAAGAACCCCGGAAGGTTCTCGGAGCGGAGGAACCGCAGCAGCTCTCCGTGGTCGGTGTAGCGCGGCAGCGCCACCCGGGGGATCCTGCTCCCGGACAGTGACTCGCGCACCAGCGTGGTGCGCAGCTCGCGGTCGCGTGTCGTCACGACGAGCTCGTCGCCGGAGTAGTCGCGTACGGTCTGCGGCCAGTCGGCCAGCGCGTTGCGCGCTTCCGGTGCGAAGGTGTCCTCCGCGCCCTTCAGCAGCTTCTCGACGTCGTCGATGCGCGCGCCGACCGCCGCCAGCTCGTCGCGGACGGCCGCCAGCCGCTGGATCCGGCGGGCCTGCCCGGCCAGGACGTCGGTCCGCTCGTGATAGCCGCGGACCGTGTCGGCGATCTCCGCCAGGTAACGCACCCGGGCCGGGGGCACGACCTGCGTGGCGCCGCTGGAGTGGCGCACCGCCACCTCGGGAAGCGCTCCGGGCACCACGGGCAGGCCGCGCTCGGCGAAGAGGTCCCGCAGATGCTGGTACAGCGCGGTGACCCCGTCGTCGTTGAAGGTCGACGCGCTGGTCCCGAAGACCGGCATGTCCTCCGGCCGCTGGCCGAACGCCTCGCGGTTGCGCACCAGTTGTCGGCCCACGTCACGCAGCGCGTCCTTGGCTCCGCGCCGCTCGAACTTGTTGATGGCCACCACGTCGGCGAAGTCGAGCATGTCGATCTTCTCCAGCTGGGACGCCGCGCCGAACTCCGGTGTCATCACGTACAGCGACACGTCCACGTACGGGACGATCGCGGCATCCCCCTGCCCGATGCCCGGCGTCTCCACGATCACCAGGTCGAAACCGGCCGCCTGGCAGGCCGCGATGGCGTCCGCCAGGCCCTCGGGAACCTCCCGTCCGGCGCGGGTGGCGAGCGAGCGGAAGAACACCGTGTCGCCGTCGAGGCAGTTCATGCGGATCCGGTCGCCCAGCAGGGCGCCCCCGCCGCGCCGCCGGGTCGGATCCACGGCCAGCACCGCCACCTTGAGCCTGCCGTCCTGGTCGCTGCGCAGCCGACGTACCAGCTCGTCCGTCAGCGACGACTTCCCCGAGCCGCCGGTGCCGGTGATGCCGAGGACCGGTGTCCGACGGGACGCCGCGGCCTCGCGCAGGACGCGTAGATCCGGGTCGGCCACCGCACCGGCCTCCAGGCCGGTGAGCAGCCGGGCCAGCGCGGGCCGCTCCCCCGCCAGGACCTGGTCCGGCGCGACCGGGGCCAGATCCCACAGCGCGGTGTCGCACTCTTCGACCATCGAGTTGATCATCTTGGCCAGCCCGAGGCGCTGGCCGTCCTCCGGGGAGAAGATCCGTACCCCGGCCCGGGCCAGCCGGGCGATCTCCTCCGCGACGATGACCCCGCCGCCGCCACCGAAGACCTTCACGTGTCCGGCGCCACGCTCCCGCAGCAGCTCCACCAGGTACTCGAAGTACTCGATGTGTCCGCCCTGGTAGGAGCTCACGGCCACGCCCTGGACGTCCTCCTCCAGCGCCGCCGTCACCACCTCGTCGACCGAGCGGTTGTGCCCGAGGTGCACCACCTCGACGCCCTGGGTCTGGAGGATGCGACGCATGATGTTGATCGCCGCGTCGTGCCCGTCGAAGAGACTCGAAGCCGTGACGAACCGGACCGGGTGCTGCGAGCGGTACAGGGCGTCGGCGGAGGCAGAAGCAGGCAAGGTGTCCTCCAGAGAGGGAGTGAACAAAGCGAACGAGCGGACGCCTCCGGCCGGAAGCGACCCCACCACGACCCGTGATGCAGCAACCGTCACCGAAAGTGAACTACTAGGACGTCCAAGTAAATCGGGAGACGACGGGCCGCACAAGCGAAATCCGGTGTGCCGCTGCTCTCACTGCCGGGCGCGGCACGCTCACCCGGCACCCGGGCAGCGGCTTGGTCCGACGTCAGCCCTTGCGGGTCTTGACCTCCTCGGTGAGCTGCGGGACGACCTCGAAGAGGTCGCCGACCACGCCATAGTCGACCAGGTCGAAGATCGGGGCCTCGGCGTCCTTGTTGACGGCCACGATCGTCTTCGACGTCTGCATACCGGCGCGGTGCTGAATCGCACCCGAGATACCCGCCGCGATGTACAGCTGCGGAGACACCGTCTTACCCGTCTGCCCCACCTGGTTGGTGTGCGGGTACCAGCCCGCGTCCACCGCCGCACGCGACGCACCCACCGCCGCACCGAGGGAGTCCGCCAGGGCCTCCACGACGGGGAAGTTCTCCGCGCCACCCACGCCACGGCCGCCGGAGACGACGATGGCGGCCTCGGTCAGATCCGGACGCCCCGTCGACTCACGCGCCGCCCGCGAGACCACCTTCGTCCCCGTGGCCTGCTCGGAGAAGGACACCTCCAACGCCTCGGCGGCACCGGCGGCCGGAGCCGCCTCCGGGGCGGCCGAGTTGGGCTTGACGGTGATCACCGGCGTGCCCTTGGTAACCCGGGACTTGGTGGTGTACGCGGCCGCGAACACCGACTGCGTCGCCACCGGACCCTCCGCACCGGCCTCCAGATCGACGGCGTCGGTGATGATGCCCGACCCGATACGCACCGCCAGCCGCGCCGCGATCTCCTTGCCCTCCGCCGAGGACGGGAACAGCACGGCAGCCGGATTCACGGCCTGGTACGCGGCCTGAACCGCGTCCACCTTCGGCACGACGCGGTAGTCGGCAAACTCCGGCGCGTCGGCGGTCAGGACGCGCACCGCGCCGTACTCGGCGACGGGCGCGGCGGTGTCGGCGGCACCGGCACCGAGGGCGACGGCGACGGGCTCACCGATGCGGCGGGCCAGCGTCAACAGCTCCAGGGTGGGCTTGCGGACGGCACCGCCCACGTGGTCGACATAGACGAGGACTTCAGCCATGAGACTTCTTCTCTCCTGCGAATACGAGGTATCAGGGGGCGGTGAGACGGTCAGATGAACTTCTGACCGGCCAGGCTGTGTCAGACGAATTTGCGCTCCGCGAGAAAGGCCGCGAGCTGCTTGCCGCCCTCGCCCTCGTCCTTGACGATCGTGCCCGCCGTACGGGCCGGGCGCTCCTCCGCGCCGTCGACCTT
>NZ_RIBZ01000005.1:0-5513 GCF_003721215.1 Streptomyces botrytidirepellens | reverse complement strand
GCCGCGCCGCGCCGCCCGGCCAGGGCGCCGGCGCCGCCCGCCGCGAGATGCGCGACCACCCGGGCGGCGACCTTCGGTGACAGATAGGCGGCGCCGTCGGCCACCGCGCGGACCCCCGCGATCAGCTCCTCGGGCTCACCCGACTTGATCAGGAACCCGGCGGCGCCACCGCCGAGCGCCCGCAGGATGTAGTCGTCCTCCCCGAACGTCGTCAGCATGATCACCCCGGTCTCCGGCACCGTCCTGCGGATCTCCTCCGCCGCCTCGATACCGCCCATCACCGGCATCCGGATGTCGAGCACGGCGACCTGCGGGCGGTGCCGCCGCACCAACTCCACGGCGTCCCGGCCGTCGGCGGCCTCCGCCACGACGTCGATGGCCGGATCGGTGGCCAGGACGGCGCGTACGCCCGCGCGGATCATCGCCTCGTCGTCGGCGACCAGCACCCGGATCACCGGCGGCCCACCGGGCTCGGGCGGCTCATGGCGTGAGGGCATCGCGCGCCACCAGAACGTCCCCGCGGAAGCACAGCCGGTACGCGTCCCCGGAGCGGTCGTCGAAACGATCCGCCGTCATCGCGTAGTACTCGCATCGGATGCCCCGTCCCTCCGGTTCGGCGGCCGAGGGGTGATGCGCCATCTGACGGTCCGGCAGCACCCGCTCCACCTCGGAGCGATCCTGCCCCACCCGTAGCCGGGCGAAGTCACCCGGGTCCAGCACCGCGCGCGACGCCGTCACCCGCTCCCACCCCATCAGCGCGGCGCTCAGGCCCGCCCCGGTCACCAGCGGCACCATGACCGCCGCGACCAGCACCCGCCGCACCCGGTGCCGCGCCCGCCGGTGCTCCTGGCGGACCGGCGGAGCGGTCGGCTCCGGAGGCGTGTGCGGAAGCCGGGCCTCGACGGCGAAGCCGCCGCCCCGGGAGTTCTGGGTGGCCTGGGGGTCCTGGGTGTCCTGGGGGTCCTGGGGGCCGTACGCGAACGAGCCCCCGGCCCGCCGTACGCGCTCATCGAGCCCACTGAGCCCCCGCCCCCCGCCCCGCGTACGAGGCCCCGTCGCACCGGTCGCCGTGTTCTCCACCCGGACGAACGTCTCCTCCTCCCCGTACGCCACCCGCACGGTCACCGCCGCGCCGGGCGCGTGCTTGGCGGCGTTCGTCAGCGCCTCCTGGACGACGCGGTACGCGGCCCGCTCCACCTGCGGCGGCAGTCCCGTATCCGCCCCCTCGGCGCGGAGTTCGACGGCCAGCCCGGCGGCGGCCGCCTCGTCGACCAATGACGCGATGCCACCGGGGGACTCCTGCTCGCGCAGCACCCCGATCACCTCGCCGAGCCGGTCCACCGCGACCGCCGCCCGCGCCCTGATCTCCTGCGCGGTCCGCCGATGGCGCTCCTCCAGCCCCGGCGCCAGCTTCAGCGCACCCGCCGACAGCGCGATCAGGCTGAGGTCGTGCCCGAGGGCGTCATGCATGTCCTGCGCGATCCGCGCCCGCTCCCGCAGCCTGGCCCGCTCGGCGATCAACCACCGCTCGCGCTCCGCCTGTTCGGCCCGCTCCCAGCCCGCCCGTACCAGCTCGGCGTACTGCCGCCGGAAACGCCCCGCGAACCACGGCACCATCACGCCGCACACCACCACCCCCACGAACCGGCTCCCCAGCCCGAGCAGGGACGGCACCACCGCCGCCGAGACGACCCCCGCCGAGACCACCCCCACGAACACCACGACCGCGGCCCCCGTCCGCCCGCGCCCCCGGCCCACCCCGTACGCGGCCACCGCGGTCGGCACCACCCACCACAGGCTCAGCACGCTCACCCCGGCCCCAACGGCCACCCCCGCCGCCACCAACCGACCCTGCGTAATCGTCTTCACCGGCCAGACGCTACGGAACCCCGGGCCCGCCGGACACTGCCGAAAGTCCAACGTCGGCCGGGGCGCTCGGCGGTGACCGTCGCCCGCGCGGTGCGCACCGATCAGGAAACCCGCGCTCGACGGTACCCGCGGTGCACACGGCGCGAGCCGCCGAGCGCTGCGCCATTCAGGGCAATTCACCCCCGCGTACCTGGCGTTGTGCCATCACCCGCGCGCCTACTGGTGCTACAGACCGGTGGGTTCCACATCTGCCGGGGGACGGTGACGCGGGCAGGGCCCGGCGTCGATCGCCGTACATGTGCACCCCCTGGCTTCCGATGCGCCGCCGCCGCGCCCCGACCAGGCGCCGACCTGGCGACCCAACGGCCCACCACCTCACCTCACTTGGAGGGCCCATCATGGCTACCCCCACCATCACCCTGGTGTCGGCAACGCCGAACCCGGCCACGGCCGGGCAGTCGGTCACACTCACCGCCACCGTGATCCCGCTCGGCGCCGGAACCCCCACCGGCACCGTCACCTTCACCATCACCGGCGGCCCCACCCTGACGGGGACCCTGTCGGGCGGCACGACCTCGGTCACCGCCACCGGGCTCAGCGTCGGCATCCACCCCGTCGTCGCCGTCTACAGCGGCGACACCAACTTCCTCTCCTCCACCGCCGCCACCCTCATCGTGGTCGGCCAGGCCTCGACGACGACGTCGGTGACGTCCAGCCCGGACCCGTCGACGCTCGGTCAGTCGGTGACGTTCACGGCCACCGTCACACCGGTCGCACCCGGCTCGGGCTCCCCGTCCGGCACGATGACCTTCGTCATCGGCGGCTCGGGCGGCGGTACCTTCACCCGGCCCGTGACGGCCGGCGTGGCGACACTGACGCTCACCACCCTGGGCGTCGGCACCCACCCCGCGATCGCCATCTACAGCGGCGACAGCAGCTTCCTGCCGTCCTCCGGCGTCGACACCCACACGGTGAACCCCGCCTCCTAGCCCGCGCCTCCGCCCGGCCGACCGGCACTGAGCCCCGCCACCGCCCCTCGGGCAGTGGCGGGGCTCAGTCACTCGTCGAGGACGGCCGGGAGGGAGGTCGGGACCTGGGGGACGCGCCCCCGACGCGCCCCCTCGACGTGAACGCGCGCAACGCCCGCGCAGCGCCCGCGCGGTGCGCACCGGCCGCGGAACCCGCGCTCGACGGTACGCGCGGCGCACGCGGCGCGAGCCGCTGAGCGCTGCGCCATTCAGGGCAATTCGCCCGCCCGCCTATGGTGCTGCACCGCCATCGCGCGCCTACTGGTGCTACAGACCGGTGGGTTCCACATCTGCCGGGGGACGGCGACGCGAACAAGCCGCGGTGTCAATCGCCGTATTGAGCACCCCCTAGCACCCGATGCGCCGCTACGCCTGGCTCAAGGCTGCGCGCGGCGAACAACGGCCCACCAGCAATTCCCACCACTCGGAGGGCCCACCATGGCAACTGGAACCATCACCTTGGTGACCGTGTCGCCGAACCCGGCGGTATTCGGCCAGCCAGTCACTCTCACCGCCACTGTGATCCCGCTCGGACCCGGAACGCCCACCGGCACCGTCACCTTCGCCATCAGCAACGATGGTCCCCCCTTGACCGGGACGTTGACCGGGGGCACGACCTCGGTGACCGTCAGCGGTCTGAGCGTCGGCGCTCACAGCGTGGTCGCCACCTACAGTGGCGACGGCACCTTCGCTCCCTCCTCCCGCACCACTGTCAGCCACGTCATCCGGGCGTCGACGACGACGTCGGTGAGTTCCTCGCCGGACCCGTCGGTGTTCGGGCAGCCGGTGACGTTCACGGCCACGGTGACACCGGTGGCGCCTGGTGCGGGGGTGCCGACGGGGTCGGTCACCTTCTTCATCGGCGGTACCGGGGGCGGCTCGTTCACCCAGCCTTTGTCGGGCGGTACGGCGACCTTCACCACCAGCACCCTCGGCGTCGGTTCGCACTCCGTGACCGCCCTTTACACCGGGAGCACCAGCTTCCTGCCGTCCTCCGGCACCGACACTCATCAGGTGCAAGGCAAGGCGTCGACAACGACAACGGTGGGTTCTTCGCCGGACCCGTCGGTGTTCGGGCAGTCGGTGACGTTCACGGCCTTGGTGGCGCCGGTCGTTCCCGCGACGGGGACACCGACGGGGTCGGTCACCTTCGTCATCAGCGGTACCGGGGGCGGCTCGTTCACCCAGCCGCTGTCGGGCGGCGTGGCCACCCTCACGCTCAATACTCTGGGCGTCGGCGTGCACAATGTGACCGCCACCTACAACGGTGACCCCAACTTCAACACCTCGTCGGGGACGGACACGCAGACGGTGGCCAAGTCGCTGACGACCACTNACAACGGTGACCCCAACTTCAACACCTCGTCGGGGACGGACACGCAGACGGTGGCCAAGTCGCTGACGACCACTTCGGTGAGTTCGTCGCCGAATCCGTCGACGTTCGGGCAGTCGGTGGCGTTCACGGCCACGGTGGCGCCGGTGGCGCCTGGTGCGGGGGTGCCGACGGGGTCGGTCACCTTCGTCATCAGCGGTACCGGGGGCGGCTCGTTCACCCAGCCGCTGTCGGGTGGTACGGCCACGTTGAACCTCAGCACGCTGGGCGCCGGCCCCCACACCGTGACCGCCACCTACAGTGGCGACGGCAACTTCCTCACCTCGATCGGGGCGAGCGCGCACCTGGTGAACCAGTCGCCGACGACCACCTCGGTGAGTTCGTCGCCGAATCCGTCGACGTTCGGGCAGTCGGTGGCGTTCACGGCCACGGTGGCGCCGGTGGCGCCTGGTGCGGGGACACCGACGGGGTCGGTCACCTTCGTCATCAGCGGTACCGGCGGCGGCTCGTTCACCCAGGCGCTGTCGGGCGGTACGGCCACGTTCACCACCACGAGTCTGGGCGCCGGCCCCCACACCGTGACCGCCACCTACAGTGGCGACCTCGACTTCGCCGTGTCGTCCGGGACGAGCACGCACCTGGTGAACCAGTCGTCGACGACGACATCGGTGAGCGGGACACCCGATCCGTCGACGTTCGGGCAGCCGGTCACGTTCACGGTCGCGGTGGCGCCGGTCGCCCCTGGCGCGGGGACGCCGACGGGCCTGGTCGACGTCGTCATCGACGGTCCCGGGGGCGGCACCTTCCCCGGGACGTTGGTGGGCGGCACGGCCACGGTGATCGTCACCTCCCTGGAGGTCGGTACGCACAACGTGACCGCCAACTACCTCGGTGACCTCAACTTCGCCACGTCGTCGGGGACCGACACGCAGACGGTGGACGAGGCGTCGACAACGACCACGGTCACCTCCTTCCCCGACCCCTCCACGCAAGGACAGACGGTCGCCTACATCGCCTTCGTAAGCCCCGTGGCCCCCGGGGCCGGAGTCCCCACGGGGTCGGTCAACTTCGTCGTCACCGACGGCACGAACACCGTCAGCGGGACCGGGGTGCTGGACCTCGCCGGTGTCGCCGTCTTCACCGACAGCACGCTGCCGGCGGGCTCGTACACCGTCACCGCGACCTACCCCGGAGACGGCAACTTCACCGGGTCGAGTGACACCGACACACAGACCATCAACCCGTAACCCGACCAGCACCGAGCCCCGCCACCGCCCGAGGGG
>NZ_RIBZ01000196.1:0-9279 GCF_003721215.1 Streptomyces botrytidirepellens | reverse complement strand
CGCGGGCCAACCCGCGGGGCGCCCTCGTCGTCTTCTTCTATGACGACTGACGCGCTCAGGTCGGGGCAGAAGACGCCGTGCTCACGTGATCACTCGGCGTGCACGTGCATCTGCTCATGCATTTGCCCATGCATAAGTAAAGAAACGCGGCTATCATCCCAGTCAGTTGACAGTTGCACTAATGCACGAACAGTGGAGAGCCCTGTGCGCGACCACCCGTACAACGGCATGGCGGCCGCGGACCTCCAGGGGGTCGTCTGGCAGAAGAGCAGGCACAGCAATTCCCAGGGGTCCTGTGTCGAGTTCGCCAAGCTTCCCGGTGGGCACGTGGCCGTACGGAATTCCCGCTTCCCGGACGGACCGGCACTCGTCTACACCCCGGCCGAGGTCGAGGCGATGCTGCGCGGCGCGAAGGACGGGGAATTCGATCACCTGGTGCACGACCCGGTCGGCCACGCGTGAGAGTCCGAGCGTGAGGGACCCCCTGAGAGCCCGCGCGTGACGTGGGCGCGTGAGCGACACTGGTATCGGTGGGGGTCGTTCTGATGTGAGACGGCGATGAGCGATGAACGGCTCGGTGCGCGTCGGACATGTCCTCGGGGTGCCGCTGCGCATGCACTGGAGCGCCCCCGTACTGATCGTCCTGCTCGCCTATGGACTCGGCCGCGAGACGCTGCCCGCCTGGACGCCCGGGCGGACCGGGCTCGTCTACGCGGTCGCGAGCGTGATCGGCGCTCTTCTGCTGATGGGGAGCCTGCTGCTGCATGAGGCCGCGCACGCGGTCACCGCGCGCGGCAAGGGCGTATTGGTGGAGGACGTCACGCTGTGGGCGCTCGGCGGCATGACCCAGATGGGGCGGCCGCGCACCGCCCGGATCGCCCTGCTCGTGGCCATCAGCGGCCCGCTCACCAGCCTGGCCATCGGCGGTATTGCCGTGGGCGCCGGGATCGGGGCCAACGCGCTGGCCGGATGGGGCGTACCGGCGGCGTTGCTGATCTGGCTGGGCTGGGCGAATCTGCTGCTGGGGGTGTTCAACCTGGTGCCCGCCGCCCCGCTGGACGGCGGCCGGGTGGTGCAGGCGGTGCTGTGGTGGCGTACGGGCGACCGGGACCGGGCCGAGCGGGCGGCCGGGCGCAGCGGCCAGATCTTCGGGGTGCTGCTCATCGCGGTCGGCTGGTTCTCGTTCGTGCGCGGGGAGGGCGGCGGGCTGTGGATCGCGCTCGTCGGGCTGTTCATCCTGGTGATCGCCAACGCGGAGCGGCAGCGGGCCGGTATCAACACGGCGCTGCGCGGGGTGCGGGCGGGCGACGCGATGTCGTCCCCGGTCGTGACGGGCGCCGACTGGCTGCCGGTGGGGCGGTTCATCGACGAGGTGGCCGCGCACTCACGCCACTCGGCGCTGCCGCTGCTGGACTTCGAGGGCCGGGTCAGCGGTGTCGTGGAGCTGCGCGCGCTGGCGGCGGTCCCGGCCGGGATGCGGGAGGAGCGGCGGGTGCGCGAGGTGGCGACGCCGCTGTCGCGGTGCACGGTCGCGACGTCGGACGAGCTGCTGAGCGAGGTGCTGGAGCGGGCCCGGCCGGGGGCCGGGGGGATGCCGGTGCTGGTGGTGGACGACGGGCATCTGGAGGGGATCGTCACCTCCCACGATGTGTCGCGCCTCTTCCAGCTGCACTCGCTGGGCATCACGACGGCGCCGCCGGAGGCGACGCCCCACTAGTCCACCCCACTAGTCCAAGGGACGGGGCAGGCGGAACAGGGCCCAGACGATCTTGCCGGGCAGCGTTCCGGCCAGCGGGTGCCAGCCCCAGCCGTCGGTGAACGACTCCACCAGATGCAGCCCCCGCCCGGACTCCTCGCAGGAGCCGGCCTCCCCGGCGACCGGTCCGGCCTCGCTGGGGTCCCGTACGGCGCACACCAGCCGTGAGGCGGAGTACATCAGGTGGAGCCGGACCAGGGGCGGTTCGGGTCCGTCCCCGGGCGGGCCGCCCGGCAGCGCCCCGGCGACCGCGTGCCGCAGCGCGTTGGTGACCAGTTCGGAGACGACGAGGGCCACCTCGTCGAGCAGTTCGGGTATGTCCCACTGCCGCAGCGTGGCGCCGGTGAACTGCCGCGCCCCCTTGACCGCGTCGTAGCGCGCCGGGAGGGAACAGGAGACGGCGCCGGAGACGGCGGAGGGATCGATGGCGGGAAGCCCTCGCCACAACGGTTCCAGCAGGGCCGTACCTTCGCTCCCCATGCGAGCACTCCTGCATCCGTGGCCCTGACGAATCCTGGCCAGATCTCGTACGAGCTTGCACGTGCGCGTACCCCATGGTTTCGAATGCCGACGGCGAATGCAAGGGCAAATGCACGTGCACGCAGGACTATTGAGGTGGTGCATGCATCTTTGCCACACTTTCGTTCTACGCACATATGCGTAGGACTCCCGGTCGGGTAACCGCTTGGGCACGGACCGGAGCCCGGAAAGTGGCAGACTTCGGCCTGCCGGGTTGCGGGGGCCCATCACCGGAAGAGCGCGTTCCGTACAGGGAGGGTCACGGACACATGACCGCAAGCGAGTCGAGTGGATCGGTGGTGCGCCGCATTCTCCTGGGCTCCCAACTCAGGCGGCTGCGCGAGGCCAGGGGCATCACCCGTGAGGCGGCGGGCTATTCGATCCGCGCCTCCGAATCCAAGATCAGCCGAATGGAGCTGGGCCGGGTGAGCTTCAAGGCGCGCGACATCGAGGACCTGCTCACCCTGTACGGGGTCACCGAGGAGGCGGAGCGCGCGGCGCTGCTCGGCCTCGCCCGCGAGGCCAACCTCACCGGCTGGTGGCACAGTTACGGCGATGTGCTGCCGGGCTGGTTCCAGACGTACGTCGGTCTTGAGGGCGCCGCCTCGCACCTCGCCGTCTACGAGGTCCAGTTCATCCACGGCCTGCTCCAGACCGAGGGCTACGCCCACGCCGTGGTCACCCGGGGTCAGCCGCAGGCGTGCGACTCCGAGGTGGAGCGGCGGGTCGCGCTGCGGCTGGAGCGGCAGAAGCTGCTGGTCTCCGAGCGGGCCCCGGCGTTCCACGTGGTGCTGGACGAGGCCGCGCTGCGCCGCCCCTACGGCGGGGCCGAGGTGATGCGCGCCCAGCTGCGGCACCTCCTCTCCGTCTCCGAGCAGCCGAACGTGACGCTCCAGGTGATGCCGTTCGCGTTCGGCGGGCACGCGGGGGAGAGCGGTGCGTTCACCCTGCTGCGGTTCCCGGAGTCCGACCTGCCGGACGTCGTCTATCTGGAACAGCTCACCAGCGCGCTCTACCTGGACAAGCCCGAGGAAGTGGGGCAGTACGAGCGGGCGTTGGAGCGGCTGGGGGCGGACAGCCTGTCCCCGGAGAAGAGCCGGGACCTGCTCGGGGGGCTCCTGCGCGAGCTCTGACCGATCAGTAGGATGACACCCTGTCAGGAATACCCCCCACGTGTTCGCGGGTGTCCGGATGCGGTCCCGCGTCCTCCAGATAGGGATGGCATGTCCTACTTCTCCGAGTTGGCCTTCCAGTACATCGGCGGTGAGTGGCGCACCGGCAGCGGTTCCTGGGACATCGTCGACTTCAACCCGTACGACGGGGAGAAGCTGGCCTCGATCACCGTGGCCACCGTCGACGAGGTCGACCTCGCCTACCGCACCGCCGAGCGGGCCCAGCCGGAGTGGGCGGCCCGCAACCCGTACGCCCGTCGGGCGGTCTTCGAGCGGGTGCTGCGCGTCATCGAGGAGCGCGAGAAGGAACTGACCGAGACGATCATCGCGGAGTGCGGCGGCACCCACGTCAAGGCGGGCTTCGAACTGCACCTCGCCAAGGAGTTCCTGCGCGAGGCGGTCCAGCTGGCGCTGCGCCCCGAGGGCCGTATCCTGCCGTCGCCCGACGACGGCAAGGAGAACCGCCTCTACCGGGTGCCGGTCGGCGTCGTCGGCGTGATCAGCCCGTTCAACTTCCCCTTCCTGCTGTCGCTGAAGTCGGTCGCCCCGGCGCTGGCCCTCGGCAACTCCGTCGTCCTCAAGCCGCACCAGAACACCCCGATATGCGGTGGCGGTCTGGTCGCGAAGATCTTCGAGGAGGCCGGGCTGCCGGCCGGGCTGCTCAACGTGGTCGTCACCGACATCGCGGAGATCGGTGACGCCCTGATCGAGCACCCGGTCCCGAAGGTCATCTCGTTCACCGGCTCCGACCGGGTGGGCCGCCATGTCGCCACCGTCGCGGCCTCGCACTTCAAGCGCGCCATCCTGGAGCTGGGCGGCAACAGCGCGCTGATCGTGCTGGACGACGCCGACCTCGACTACGCGGTGGACGCCGCGGTGTTCAGCCGCTTCGTCCACCAGGGGCAGGTCTGCATGGCCGCCAACCGGGTGCTGGTGGACCGGTCGGTGGAGCGCGCGTTCACCGAGAAGTTCGTGGCCAAGGTGAAGACGCTGACGGTGGGCGACCCGGGCGACCCGGCCACCCACATCGGCCCGCTGATCAACGAGAGCCAGGCCGAGGCCATCACCGCGCTCGTCGACCAGACGATCGCCGACGGCGCGACCGCGCTGGTGCGAGGGCGGGCCGACGGCACCCTGGTGGAGCCGACCGTCCTCGGCGACGTCCCCGAGGGCTCGGCGATCCTCCGCCAGGAGGTCTTCGGCCCGGTCGTGGTGCTGATCCCGTTCGACGGTGACGAGGAAGCCGTCCGGATCGCCAACGACACCGACTACGGCCTCAGCGGCGCCGTGCACACCGGCGACATCGAGCGCGGGGTGCGCCTCGCCAAGCGCGTCCACACCGGCATGATCCATGTGAACGACAGCACCGTGCACGACGAGCCGATCGTGCCCTTCGGCGGCGAGAAGCACTCGGGGGTCGGGCGGCTCAACGGGGAGTCGATGGTCGAGGACTTCACCACCACCAAGTGGATCTCGATCCAGCACGGTCGCAGCCAGTTCCCGTTCTGACGCGACGCCGGGAAGGCTTGCGGATTTTCGCGCTTGCGGACAGAAGCTGACCGCAAGCCTTCCTAATGTGAGGTTCGTCGAAGGGCACCCGACCCGGGCGCCCTCCTCGTGAAAGGCGGCAGCCATGCCCACCGTCGTGAACTCCGAAGCCTGCAAGGACGAGCGCTCCGCGCTGCTGGCCTATCTGGACGCGCAGCGCGGCGGCATCCGGCGCGCCGTGCACGGTCTGACCGAGGAGCAGGCCCGCAGCGCGCCCAGCGCGAGCGCGCTGTCCCTGGCCGGGCTGATCAAGCATGTGACCCAGGCCGAAGTGGGCTGGATCCGCAAGGGCCAGGGCCAGGTGGACGACTGGCCGCCGAAGGACGCGCTGGCGCAGTTCGAGGCCGGATTCACCCCCACGGCCGACGAGACGGTGCCGGTGCTGCTGGAGCGGTACGAGGCGGTGGCGCGCGCGACCGAGGAGGCCGTGCTCGCGCTGTCCTCGATGGACGACACGTTCGAGTCGCCCCGCTACCCGTGGGACGAGGGCGGCACCCGGACCTGGCGCTGGCTGGTCCTGCACCTGATCGAGGAGGTCGCCCGGCACGCGGGGCACGCGGACATCATCCGCGAGACGATCGACGGGAAGGGCGCGTTCGATCTGGTCTTCGAGACCGGTGCGATGCCCGAGCCCGATTGGTCGCTCATGGAGGGCTGACACCCCTACTCTGGACCCCAGCGCAGGTCAGGCTGGGGCAGGATGGGGAGACGGGCACATGTCAGCGATCCGGCTGCTGGTGCTGGGAGCGGTGCGCCAGCACGGGCGCGCACACGGCTATCAGGTCCGTAACGACCTGGAGTTCTGGGGCGCGCACGAGTGGTCCAACGCCAAACCCGGATCGATCTATCACGCGCTCAAACAGATGGCGAAGCAGGGCCTGATGCGCGCCCACGACGTGGCCCCGAGCACCGCCGGCGGCCCGCCGCGCACCGAGTACGAGCTGACCGCGGCGGGCGAGCAGGAGTACTTCAAGCTGCTGCGGGACGCCCTGCTGCGGCACGACCAGAAGATCGACGAGCTGACGGCCGGGGTCGGGTTCATCGTGGACCTGCCCCGCGCCGAGGCCATCGCGTTGCTGAAGGAGCGGGTGGCGGCGCTGGAGGGGTGGCGGGCCGAGGTCACCCGGCACTGGTCGCCGCCGCAGGACAGCCCCGACGAGTGGGGCCACATCGGCGAGATCATGAAGTTCTGGGTGCACTCGGCCGACAGCGGGGCCGAGTGGACCCGCGGTCTCATCGAGCGGCTCGAGGGCGGCGCGTACGTCATGGCGGGCGAGGGGGAGCGCTCGGTGGACGTCCTGCCGGACGGGGCGCCGAACCCGCACGCGGAGTAGTTCCGTCAGTAATCAAGTTTGACTAGACCCGGATCGGGGAGTACCTTCCGGAGGCTCGTAGTCAAATTTGACTAATGCGGCTCATTGCGGAGCGAGAGGGGAAGACCGTGGCCGACAGCGATCCCGCGATCGTCGTCGAAGGACTGCGCAAGACCTACGGAGCACCACGAGCCGGAGCACAACGGGCCGGAGGAAAGCGGCCCGGGGGAAAACCGGCCCTGGCCGGACTCGACCTGACCGTGCCGTCCGGCACCGTGCACGCCGTGCTCGGCCCCAACGGCGCGGGCAAGACCACCTGCGTCCGCATCCTGGCCACCCTGCTGCGCCACGACGGCGGCCGCGCCGAGGTCGCCGGGTACGACGTGCTGCGCCACCCCGACGAGGTCCGCCACCGCATCGGGCTGCTCGGCCAGCACGCCGCGGTGGACGAGGAGCTGAGCGGGCGGCAGAACCTGGAGATGTTCGGCCGCCTCCACCACCTCGGCGGGCGGCGCGCGGCGGCCCGGGCGGACGAGCTGCTGGAGCGGTTCGGCCTCGGCGACACCGGCACCAAGGCCGTCGGCCGGTACAGCGGCGGCATGCGGCGGCGGCTGGACCTGGCCGCGAGCCTCATCGTGCGGCCGCGGGTGCTCTTCCTGGACGAGCCCACCACCGGGCTCGACCCGCGCGGCCGCACCGAGGTGTGGCAGTCGGTCCGCTCCCTGGTCGGCGACGGTACGACCGTCCTGCTCACCACCCAGTACCTGGAGGAGGCCGACCAGCTCGCCGATCGCGTCTGCGTGGTCGACCACGGCCGGGCCGTCGCGGACGACACGACCGACCAGCTCAAGGCCCGCATCGGCGGGGACCGCATCGACGTCGTGCTGCGCGACGCCGGTCAACTGGCCGCGGCCGCCTCGGTGATCGGCATGGCCACCCGCGCCGCCTCGGTCGAGACCGACCCCGACCGGCGGCGGATCGGCGCCCGGGTCACCGATCGGGTCGCCGCCCTCACCGAGACCGTACGGGCGCTGGACGCGGCCGGGATCGAGGCGGAGGACATCGCCCTGCGCCGCCCCACCCTCGACGAGGTGTTCCTGCACCTCACCGGCGAACGGACGGATGAGCGGACCGGCGACGAGCCAGGCGATGAGACGCGCGCGAAGACCGTTGCCATGACCGCCGCCATGACCGAAGAGGAGACGTCCGTATGACCGCCATGACCCTCGTCGACTCCTGGACCATGACCCGCCGCGGCCTCGCCCACTGGGCCCGTCAGCCGGTCCAGGTGGTCGTGGGCCTGGTCTTCCCGGTGATGATGCTGCTGATGTTCGCGTACTTCCTCGGCGGCGGGATGACCGTCCCGGGCGGCGGCGACTACAAGCACTACCTGGTGCCGGGCATGCTCGCCCTCACCATGGCCTTCGGCCTCGAAGCCACCATGCTCGCGATCACCCAGGACCTCAACAAGGGCGTCATCGACCGCTTCCGCTCCCTGCCGATGGCCTCCTCCGCGGTCCTGATCGGGCGCAGCGTGCTGGACATGCTCCAGTCCGCGCTCAGCCTGCTGCTCCTCATCGGGGTCGGGCTCGCGATGGGCTGGCGCTGGCACGGCGGCATCGGCGACGTGCTGTTCGCGGTCGGGCTGCTGCTCTGGCTGCGCTTCGCGATGCTGTGGATCGGCATCTATCTGGGCCTGCTCGCCGGGCGCCCCGAACTCGTGCAGGCCGTGCAGATCCTGGTCTGGCCGATCGGCTTCCTGTCCAACGTCTTCGCCGCGCCCGAGTCGATGCCCGACTGGATCGGTTCGATCGCGGCGTGGAACCCGATGTCGGCGACGGCCACCGCGGTCCGCGACCTGTTCGGGAGCCCCGGGGGCCACGCCGCGTCGTGGGCCGGGGACCACGCCGGACTCCTCGCGGTCTGCTGGCCGTTGGCGCTCCTCGTGGTCTTCTTCCCGCTCGCCGTGGCCCGTTACCGGGGGCTCAGCCGCTGAGGGTCCGACCCGCCGTCCCCGATGCCAGCTATGTCACACCCCCACCCGACGTCGCCGGATGCGGATACGGTGCACGTATGGGGAACGACACGGCGGGCACGGGGGCGGCACGGACGAGCGGGCCCGGTTACGCCCTGCTCCTCGCCGCCGGTCCGATGGGCAAGCAGCGGCTGATGGACGCGGCTGCCGCGCTGCCACAGCTCGCGGCCGTGCCTCCGGCCGCGCTGCTGGGCACGCCCGGCGGCGCCAGCGTCGTGCAACTCGTGGACCCCGCCGATCCGCAGACCGTGCTCACGCACCTGCGGACGGCGGCCGCCCACCCGGGCCCGGTGCTCATCTATCTCGCGGGCCAGCTCACCCTGGACCACAAGCAGCGGATGCCGCACCTCGCGCTGGCCCGCACGACGCCGAGGACCGCCCGCTACACCGCGCTGCCGTGGCACTGGCTGGCCGCCGAGCTGGCCCAGCGGCCGCCGGGCAGCACCACGGTGCTCGCCGATCTGGTGGCCGACGAGACCGCCTGGCCACGGCTCTCCGACGGGCGGCTGCCGGTCGATACGCTCGCGGGCGGTCTCACGCTGTACGGGACGATCGCCCCGGCCCCGCCCAAGCGCCACCTCGCGGCGCCCGTCTACAGCCGCGCCCTCGCCGGGCTGCTGCGCGGCGAGGGTGAGGGCAGCCCGCCGTTCGCCCTGCTGCACCAGCAGGCCGCCGCCGAGGCGGGGCTGGGCGCCGGGCCCGGACTGCTGCTGGGCGCACCGGTGGAGGGCTACGCGGCGTACGAGGCGTCGGGGACGTACGGGGCGCCCGGGGCGTACGAGCCACAGGGAGCGTACGAGCCGCACGGGACGTACGAGACGCAGAGGCCACACCAACACCAGCCGCCCCAGGGAGGACCGGCCGCGCCGGGCGGCGCGGCGCCGTCAGCCTCGTCGCCGTCCGCCTCGCCGCCACCCGGGCCTCCGCCCGCGGCCG
>NZ_RIBZ01000190.1:0-2742 GCF_003721215.1 Streptomyces botrytidirepellens | reverse complement strand
GCAGGTGCCGCACCCCGGGCCTGGCTGGGCGCTCAGTCGTTCAGAAACCGCTTCGCGGCCTCAGCCAGGGTCAGCTCCTCGCCGTCCGGGAGTCGCCAGCGCAGCGCACCCGCCTTCTTGCTGTGGACGGTGCCGCCGGGGGCGCCGGATTCCCGCAGACGCGTCGGCAGCGACTTTCGCGTGTGCTCGCCGGTGGCCGTGACACGCGGCTCGGCCGGGGCGATTCGGGGCAGTCCGCGCAGCTGGCCGAACGGCACCGACAGCTCGGAGGTACGCAGGCACCGCACGGCGAACCCCTTGTCCCGGCGACACGCCGCTACGACCTTCGCGTCCCGCATGGCCACGTCACGCGCCCCGGGGTCGTCCACGGCCTGGACGCGGGCGAGCTCCACGCCCTCGGCGTCCGTGACGGTCCACCAGTCGGTCAACTCGCCCTCGGCCTTAGGGGGGAGTTCGGGCAGCGGCCGAAGCCCGGCCAGCGGTACGCGGATGGGCTTTTTGTGCTTCACGCTGTGCACCTTGACCATGTTGTCCGTGCCGGGCTCGGACAACACCACGACGATGTCCCGGTGCTCCTCCCCCTCCTCGGGCACATAGACGGCCGCAGTGGCCACGGGGAAGGTGTTCACGGTTTCGGATTCGGATTCGGCGGCCTCGTCGTCACCAGCCGCGGGTGTTGCGGCGGTCTTCAGCGTGGTGGGCTCCGGCGGCAGAATGCGGAACCTGTGCCCGTCGGCGGCGGTGAGGGTCTCACCCTCCGCCATGGCCCTCACGCTGGCGGCCCGGGCGTCGAAGGTACCGCCCAGCCCGTGGCGGTCCAGGAGCACGGAGGCGAAGTAGGAGAACCCGTTCAGTCGGGTGCGGCCCGACACGGCCGCCTCGACGGTGGCGCCGTGGCTCACGGTGATCCAGATTCGGCCATGGGGAGCGTAGACCTGGGCGCGGTAAAGGGTCACCGGGGCGTCGTGGCCCAGACGGCGGCGGTCCGCCTCGGGCACGCGGGCCACGAGTCCATCCTTCTTCACGCGCCTGCTGTACTCCTCGCCGGTCTCGGCGCTCACCTCGAAGAGGCGGAAGAACTTCGGTGAGGCATCCTCAATCTTGGTGATCTGGTAGACACCGCCGGAGTTGTACATAAGCTGATCGCCCATCTTCAGCCTGTATGCCTCAACCGCGGGCACACGCCCCACACCCTGAAGATGGATCGTCGCGGTGGCTACATCAACGCTCTTGGACATGGCGAAGTTCTCCTCAGTGCGATACGAACATGGGAAACGGGCCGGGTCGCGGGCCGTAGAGGGGCTGGCGGGCGGTGCGTCCCAGCCGTTGCCGGTCGCCCACACAGCCGCACGAGAGAGAAGGGGGTCGTGCGAGGGAACTTTCCGGCCGGGCCTGACTGTCATGGACAGCGGAGTAAACGACACAACCCTCCGGGCCCGGCGGCACAGTCAAATACCTGGCTCTCAGGCGGGGCAGACGCGGCAGACGCGGTTGGGGCGGGTCCGGGCATTCACGCCCTCCGGAGCTGGTCCCGCACGCCCTCAACAATGCCCCGCTCCCGAGGCGCGCCGGGAGCGGGGCGGCTGCTGCGCGGTCAGCTGACGTGCGACGTGATGGCCTCGGTGTCGATGCCCGCAGCACCGCCGGCGAGCTGATCGAGGGCGACGAGAACCTCCTCTTGAGTGCGCATGGGGTGGAAGAGCCACTCGGCGTCAGCGTCGGTCAGGCCGAGTTCCTCCCGGGCGACCCACTCGATGTCCTGGCGCCTGCTCGTGTCCGGCACCACAGCGCTCCCTGAGGCAAGCAGGACGTGGCCGGTGAAGTGGGCGGCGTACCCCGCGACGCACAGAGTGGTGCCGCAGTGGACGGGGGCGTTGAGGTCCTCATCGGGGCGCAGGACATCACCGCTGAACCAGTCGTGCTGATCGTAGTGTTCGGGGCGCTCGTTGATCTCGTTGCGGATCCGGGCGGCGAGCGTGGCGTTCGGCATAGTCATGAGGCGGAAACCTCCAGTCGGTCCAAGGGGTGTGAGACGGCCCGAGGGGGGAAGGGTGGTCACCGCTCCCTCGGGCCGGTTTCCGAATCGTGGCTCGGTCAGGGCCAAGCCACGCAAACACCCGGTACATTCGGTTTCACGTGAGATCGGCGCGGGTGCAGTGGACCTTGTCGATGGCACGGCGGGCGGCCGAGCCGGGGTTGAGGAGCTCGCACACGCCGTGGGCGGCGGAATGCGGCAACCACCAGGCGTACTGGGCGACAGCACTACAAGCCCTCCATGCCCATCGGCAGCTGACCGTCGGGAGCGCACGCGTCGCGGGCATGGTCCTGTACGGCCATGGTGTGTTCCATCGCCTGTCGGTCCTCGACGAAGCATGCGTACCAGCCGCACCGAGAGCATCGGGACCAGATGAAGGTGCGGGTATCCGTCGGCTGCGACGGCGGACGCGGGCCCATCCACGTGCGGATGTGGCTTGTGTCCATCCACGTGGATAGACGTCGCCCCTCGGGGCAGCGCCGCTCCACGTCCTCGGCGACCGTAGCCGAAGCCGCAGCGACCGTGCACACCGTGCAGCCATGCCGATGCGCAGCAAACCGGTTGGGGAAGGAGGTGTTGCTACTGGACCTCATCTGGCGTTACTCGCCTCTCAACGTCGGGAAGAAGGGACATCCCGGGCCGCAGATGTGAGGCTGCGGGCGCGGGGGCCGGGGTGGTCACCATCGGGGGTGCCGTCCTTTCGGGGC
>NZ_RIBZ01000193.1:0-6844 GCF_003721215.1 Streptomyces botrytidirepellens | reverse complement strand
AGCGGCGGAAGGGCCGTCGGTGCGGTGGTGGTGTTCTGGCGATGAGGGCTTCGATGAGCAGTTGTTCGACCTGGTGCATCTGCTGTTCGGCGTAGGAGTCGGGGTCGCAGTCCGCAGCCCGGCAGACAGGGCAGCCGTGGGGGTGGTCGCTGATGTCGGCGCTGACGGGGCAGCGGAGGCTTTCGCAGGTCGGCTGAGTGGGGTCCTCGCCCACGCCCTGGCAGTAGGGGCAGGGGGTGAATCGGTAGTCGACCGGGCCGCCGGCGAGGTCGCGGTGGAGAACGGCCAGGCCGCGGATGCCGTGGTCCTTGATGATCGCGTCTGCGGTGGGGATGTGGTCGATCAGCGGGGTGTGGTGGTGGTCGGCGAGCATGAGCACCGCGGTGCACCAGGCGGGGCGGGTGCGGTTGATCGGTGGCGTGTAGGTCGACCAGCCGTTTGGGTCGGGCGGCCGGGGCGTGGGCTGGATGACGAGCGGGATGTCGTGTGCTTTCAGTTCGGCGGTGACGTGGCTGACGTACTGGGTGAGGTAGTCCGGGGTGGTGGCCATCTGCATCCTTCGAAGGTGAAGCGGCCCCGAGGTGAGGTCAGGGCCGGGACATGCGGTCCTGGACTGGGGGCACGGAGAGCGTCCGGGGGGCTGGAGTCAATCCGGGATGTGTGACTGATTGCCTGGCCGGCACCCGTTGACCGAAGTCACGGCCGGATCACATGGGGGCGGCGGGGCGCCTGCCCGGTCGGGGCGAGGGTGCTGGCCACGGGGAGGCCCCGGCTGTCTGCGTCGGGTGCTGAAGACGTCCCGGGAGACCAGCTGGGTTGCCACTGGCGGCCGTCCCGGGCCGAACGCAGCGGGGTGAGCCAGATCGCGTCGGGCCGGTAGATGGGTTGAGGCGTTCAGTCGGGAAGCGACCGTCCCCGCTGCGACTGTTCGAAGAGGGAGAGCTGCTCCCCACTCGCGCGCTGCCTGGCGTAGTGGGCGCGCAGGAGCGGGATCCGGGCTTCGCGGCAGCAGGTGCACCAGTGCCAGATGTCGACGGGACGGCCGTCCGGATGCAGGTCGCCCCAGTACTCCCACCATTCCTCGCCCTCGGTGGTGATGCCGGTGAGGATGGTGGCGCCGACGGTGCCGACGGCCCAGCCGCGGAACCCGGTACGGGCATGGCCTGGGAGGTTGCCGGGGTATCCATGGCGCTGGACGGTGTCGCCGCGCTGGTAGGGGCTGCGCGGCGGGATAGGGCTTCCCTTGGTAGTGGCGAACGCGTTGCGCAGATGCCCCGGGATATGGCCGGGAACGGGGTGCCTGGGCTGGCGGTTCACGACGGCAGATCCCGGGGGCGTACGTTGCCGAGTGCACCGGCCGTCGGCAGCAGGAGCTCGAAAGGCTCCCAGGTCTGGAGTTGGTACTGGTCCAGCACGTCGATCGGGATCTCGATGTCCGCGGCGCGGTCGGGCAGCATCCGGTCCTCCGCGGTGAGGAAGGCGGCGTCGTTGGTGTCGGTGGAGGCGACGATGATGCCGGTCGGNCCTCCGCGGTGAGGAAGGCGGCGTCGTTGGTGTCGGTGGAGGCGACGATGATGCCGGTCGGGGTGCGCTCGAGGATGTAGAGCCGCTGGGGGGCCTGTTCGGGGGTGACGTCGGCGCGGCGGACCCAGGTCTGGCGGGTGGCGGCGATGACGGCGGGGTCACCGGCGTCGGCTTGATCGGTGATCTGCTGGTAGGCATCGGCGGATTCGAGCCGCTCGCGGCTGATGAGGTCCTCGACCGCGGCGGTGAGGTGGTCGCTCAGGGCCTGGGCGCCGATGAGGTCGGTCAGGAACTTCAGGCTCATACCTCGGTCCTCCTGGGGGTGGGGGTCGGGCCGTTGGCCTCGACGGCGGTCAGGAGCCGGTTGAGGGCTGAGCCGTAGGGGTGTTTGGAACTGGCGGGGCGGCCGCAGTTCCAACAGTCCGCCTCGGGGCCTGCCCAGCTGACTTGGCACGGCTGGCACAGGAGGCTGAAGCTGGCGGGGCGGGGGCGCTGGCCGATGGTGCGCAGGATGGCGGCGACCGCGGCATCGGGGCGCCGGGTCCGGATGGGCACTGCCATGATGAAGGCTCTCCTTCTATCAAGATCATTTGTGCGAGGATGGGGCGGATAAGTGGTCTGAGCTGGGGTGTTGGGTGCGGTGTGAGCCGCACCCAACACGTCCCGGCGGTGGACGCAATGGCCTGTGAACAGCTTCGGGCCGGGGATCCGCGCAGCTCAGGTGCGGATCCCTGTGCTTCCCTTGAAGGCGTGAACATGCGTGTGTATGCCTATCCCGACCCGCAGGATGCCGTCCCCACGACGGACGTCTTCGAGGTCGAGGACCACGACATCGACCGGAAACTCGCATCTGATGCCGAGGTACGAGACCACCCGGAGGTACCTCTGACCGACGGGCAGCGCGACATCGTGGTAACGCGTCTCGGTTTCCGCCGTACCAGCCCGTGGGTGGTCGACGGGGACCGTGCCAGCGCAGATGTCGCCCCTCTCACCACCGAGCAGTGAGGACCAAGCGGCCAGCTGCAGGGTGAGGGGCCCCGGGAGGGCCGATGGTTTCTCAGGCCTGGTGTGGCCGTCCCGGGTGAGTGAAGAGGTCGAAGTGGTTCTTGCTCGGTGTGGACCCGCTGCGTTAGACGAGTCGTACTCCGCAGGTGACTCGCCGGGAGCAGGGCTGCGAGGGGGCGGTCACTTCTGCGTGGGGTTCCGCACGATGATGATCTTGCTTTCCGTGCCGAAGAAGCCGAGCCTGGCCGTTACGACTTCCGGCTGGTCGCTGGAGAAGCGCTGTAGCTCGCCCTTGATCCACTGGTCGGTGCGCTTAAGATCCAGGCGCAGCGGGGCCAGGTGTTTGAGTGAAAACGTGATGTCCACGTGGCCGTCCCGCCAGCGACGCACGCTGTTGCGCGGCAGGTCACGGGCGGTCACGTCGTCGGTCCGCAGGGGAAGTGGGCGGGGGAGCGCCCGGCATGGGGTGGTGTGCTTGTTGGCGAGCTCACCTGCAGCTGAGCGCCAGCGGTGGATGGTGGGGAGGTCATGGTCCTGGTTGACGCGGTAGTGGCATCCCAGACAGCCGATCAGGTGGTGAGTGCTGTCGTTGGCGGTGTAGGCGAGGACGTCCGTGTGTGCCTGGTTTCCATTCGGTGGTGGCCTCCAAGGAGTGGCGGCCCGGTTCGGGTAGCGCGTCAGGCCGCGTAGTCGGGGGCGTCGCACACGAGGCACAGCGGCTCGTCGGCCACCTTGCCGGTCTTGCCGGTGTAGACGTGCAGCAGGTCCGTGGCGCTGGCGACGCGCACCCACAACGCGCGGCCGCAGTCGGAGCAGGTGTGGCCCTCGGTCTGTGCCTGCCAGTGGTGATCGAAGGGCTCGCCGTCATCGGACCAGCGCACGGTGATGGTCCGCCCGGCGACCGCGAAGGTGCCGCGGCTGTCGTCGCTGTCGGTGAAGGCGAAGACGGCGGCGAGGTCAGGGCCGAAGGTGGCGCGGATGTCGACGAGGGGGTCGAAGTCGGCGGACGCGGAGCGCTCCAGGAGGAGCCGCATCAGGTCCAGCCGGTCGGCGTCGTGCGCTTGGTCGAAGCCCTCGCTCAGCAGCTGCTCCGCGCTGGGTACGCCGTCATGCTGCCGCTCGATGACGTCCCGCGGAACCTGCAGGGACGCGGGCCTGAGCGCCTGCCGGGCCTGGCAGACGGACAGGGGAGTTCGCACCGCGATCGCCACGGCGAGCATCCCGTAATGGTGGGCGCGCTTGATCAGCCTCGTTCGGTGCTTCTGTTCGGTGCTGGTGTTGTCGATGACGGTGGGCAAGTGGTGGCTGAGACGGCCGTCGAGCGCCGCGTCGAAGACGCGCACCGCGGCCGGAGTTGCTGCCTGTGATCCCGCATTGTCAGCTACTTGTGCCCGGCAGGTATCCAGCGACAGGCTCCAACTGGGTGGGAAGGCGGTGGTGATACTCGATTTGCCACTGCCTCCCGCACCGACCAAAACGTACAAAGCGGGTTTCGTGAGCGGAAGGGTGAGGAGGGTGAGGTGGTTGTTCATCGACGGTCCTTCGGGGTCAGGGTGATCTAGGCGACCGATACAGGTGGCGATGTGGCTGGCGTACGCGGCGCCTGGTGCGATGGGCGGCTCGGGTGGGTGTTGGCGCCGGAGTGCGGTTGCTGGGCCAGGTGTTCGGGGGCAGTCGGGGGGTGTGGCGGCGGAGCACAGCCGGGCGAAGGCTGTGCATTGGATCGTGCCTGTCGGCGTCGACTGCTCGGGGTTGCGCAATCCCTGGTTGGGCTGGTTGCGCAGCTCAGACTGGCGGCGCGCCGGGGGCTGTCTCCGGCGATTGCGCAGCACTCCGGGGCCACCGTTCTCAGCGCTCGGTCAGCGGTCGTGCCTTTCGAGGGGTGTGAGGGGCAGCCTTCACAGGGGCGGCTCGATGCTGGTGTGTGTGGGGTCGGCGTAGCTGCTGGAGCGGATCCGCAGGCGGTAGTCGCAGTCGACCGGGGCGCCGGGCTGGGTGTGGAGTTCGTTCAGGAGGTCGATCAGGTGGTCCTCCTCTGCCAGCTCGATGTAGAGGTAGGTGCCGCAGGAGCAGGGGGCGATGAGGGTGAGGACGTGGGCCAGGTCGCCGTTCTCACCGAAGTTGTTTTCGCGGCGGGTGTAGTGGAGCCACCAGCCGCGCTGGCTGTCGGCGGAGCCGAGGTAGGTGAGAGGCCATCAGCTGGCGGTTCGGGACGGGTGAGTAGCCGGTCCAGGACATCGGCTGCACCACGGTGTCGAGGGTGTCGTGGAAGGTGCCGGTGAGTACGGCGTGGGCGTTCAGCACGGCTTGGAAGGCGGCTGCCTCGGCGCGCTCCTGCTCCCGCTGGGCGGGATGGAGGGTCTGCACCCGCTGGTGCAGGGCAGCGATCGGCTCAAGGCCGGTGCCATCGTCGTGGCGCGGGCGGTTGTCTCCGTCCCGGCGGGTAGCGGCGAGTTGCAGAACAGTCATGGCGGGGCCTCCAGGGGGTTTGGTGTGGGGCCGGGTGGTTCTGCCCGGCCCGGTGCTGTCCCGGCCCGAGCGTGGGGTCGGGACGGCACCGGGTGGTGGTCAGCTCAGGCGGCGTCGCTTATGCGGAGTTCGGCGAGTGCGATGCCGTACATCGCGCAGGAGCCGGAGCAGTAGTCGCGGGCGGGCTCGGTTGATCCTGCCACGCGGGCGTGGACCCAGCCGCGCTGCTGGGACAAGCCCTCGGCGACGGCCTCATGGCCGCAGCCCTCGGTGGGGCAATCAGCCCGTACCGGGGTGTTCGCCTCCGGGCGGGACGTGCCGCGCATCCCGCCGTTCCACTGGCGCTGCGCGGCGGCCCTGGGCGTCGGGCCAGCTTGCCGGGCCGCGGACTTGGCATCTTGCTCATCGCGTTTGGCCTGTAGGCAGCCGCACTCTTCGGTTACGGGGACCTGCCGGCGGATGTGCTGGCGGTGGCCGCGCGGAGTGCCGTGCGCGATGCCTTCTTCCTTACCGATGACGCTCATGCCTCATATCTCCTTCTGTGGGTCGTCGGGCGGGGTCATGGGGTACTGCTCCTTGGCGATGTCGGGGCGGGAGGGCGGGTAGGTAGGCCCGTGGCGACAGCGGCAAACGGGGTGGCCGTGGCGGCCGCCACGGTGACGAGCACGTGAAGGCGATCGATCGCGTACTGCCAACCGCTCATGCAAGGACTCCGATGGCTTCGGCACACCTCAGCGCGAATACGGCTGTGCCGATCACCAGGAGAGCGAGTGCGGCAAGGGTCGCGTCGACCGCGCGGATCACCAGCTGGTATTTGCGAACCGTGGCGACGGAGAAGCGCTTGATCACCACCTCACGGGTGTCCTGCCCCATGGAGGCCCGTATGGCGTCCGGAGCCATCTGCGCCCAGTACGGGAAGGTGCCCGGGACGGGGGAGCGGCGGGCCCCAAGTTGGGCCGCACGGCCAGGAGCAGCAGCGCGGCGGACACGGTGAGCATGAGGGCGGCGGCTGCGCTGATGAGTTTGACGGGCAGCGGCAGGGTCTTGTCGATGAGGCTAGCCAGCCCGGCAAGGACCGCGCCGTCGAACGCCAGCAAGAGCGACGCCTTGAAGTCGGTGCGGGATTTCTCGTCGGAGACGTGGGCGGATGCGTCATCCAAGTTCTTGCTGACGACCGTTGAGTCCGCGGGTGTGCGGGTCATGCCTGACCTCCGTGCGTGTCCGCGTCCTCCAGGCGAGGGCGGCGCTCGGAAAGCCGCTGCTCGGCAGCAGACGCGCCGCGCGGGTCAGGTCGATCCGGCTCTCGGCGCGGCCGTCCCGCGATGTCGCTGAGGATGCTGGCGTGGTCGAACGCCCACTCCGGCAGGGCATCCAGCGGCCACCAGCGGGCGGCCCGGGCGTCATCCCCGGCGGTGGCAGGGGTGTCGGCGGGCACTCGGGCACGGTAGACGACCGTGACGTACCTGCCACGCGGTCGCGGTCCGGGCCGTCGAAAACCCCGATCTGCGTCAGATCGGCGGGCTTCACGTGCACGCTGGTGTCCTCGGCCAGCTCGCGGGAACCGGCCACGCGGCTCGTCTCCCCCCGCCTGCACTCCAGTTGAAGCCCACTTCCCCTGGTCCGGCGACCAGCGCCGCTGGACCAGCAAGACGCGGCGGCCGCAGGTGCGCCGCAGGATGCGGCGCAGAAGGCCGCGAAGGCTACGGTCGTGGGTGAGGACTACGACATCGGCGGTGTAGCGGATGGGCTCGTCCTGGTGGTCTGTGGTCACGCTTCTCCTTCAATCGAAGGCCGGGGGGGCGGCAACAGTGCTGCTCGACCCCCGCGAGCAGGTCGGCCAGCTCTT
>NZ_RIBZ01000194.1:0-7181 GCF_003721215.1 Streptomyces botrytidirepellens | reverse complement strand
CGCGCTGCGGCTCGCGGGCGCCGTCCGCGAGCGCTTCGCCCCGGCCCGCGCCGCCACCGCGACCCGTACCGCCGACGCCTCCGCCGAGGCGGGCGCCGCCGGAATCACCGCCGGAGAGCCCGCCGAACCTGCGGGCGCGGCCACGAATGTCGGTGACAAGTGCGAGACTTCGGCCCGTGAACGGGAACGGATCCCCCGACAGCAGGGCAGGGGCGCGGACAGGCAACGTACGGATGGCGGCGACGGCGGCGGACGGGAAGCCGGTGCCGGTGCCGGCCGCGGGACCGGCGCGGGCGGAAGCTCCGCGGCAGCCGGCGACGGCGCTCCGGCAACAGCTCGCTGAGCTGCGCGGCCCGTCCACCGTTCCGCATCCGATGGACGCCCGTGCGCTGGCCGCGCTGGCGTCCAACCCCGGCTGCCGCCGCCGCGCGCTGCTCGACGGCGCCGGGGTCGACAAGGGCGCGCTGGCGCGGGCGCTCGGAGCGCCCGCGCCCTTCGGCCAGTCCCAGTTCGCCCACCAGCGCGGCAACACCTTCGAGGCCCGGGTCAAGGCCGACCGCGGCGCACTGCTCACGCGGCTGCTGCACGAGCGGCTGGCCGACGGTTCGGACCCGCCCGACCCGGACACCACCGCGACCCCCGACCTGACCGCGGCCGGTCCCCAGGGGCGCACGGCCCGTACGGCGCTGGCGCTGCGGGAGGCCACCGCGGCGGGGCGGTGGGCGCTGCTCGACCATCCGATGGTGAGCCTGGACGTCGCGGGCTCCCCCGCCTTCCTGGAGCCGGACGCGGTCGTGGTGCACCCCGACGGCTCCTGGACCGTCATCGAGATCAAGTCCTTCCCCATGGTGGACGGCGCCGCCGACCCGGCCAAGGTCGGCGCCGCGGCCCGGCAGTCGGCCGTCTACGCCCTGGCCCTCGAGCGGATCGCGGCCCACCTCGGGGAGGTCACGGAGGGCCCGGAGGGCAAGGAGGACGGCGTCGCGGCCCGGGTGCGGCACCAGGTGCTGCTCGTCTGCCCCAAGGACTTCTCCAACCTGCCGACCGCCGAACTCGTCGACGTGCGCAAGCAGCTCGCCGTGACCCGGCGGCAGCTGGGCCGCCTCACCCGGATCGAGGAGATCGCCGCCGCCCTCCCCGAGGGCACCACCTTCGACCTGCGGCTCACCGAGGACGGCCGGACCCCGACCCGGCCCGTCGAGGAGCTGACCGCCGCCGTCGAGACGGTGGACGCGGCGTACGCGCCGGAGTGCCTGTCCACCTGTGAACTGGCCCTCCACTGCCGGGCGCGGGCCCGGGAGGCGGGCGCCGTCGAGTCGCTGGGGCGCGGCGTCCGGGGCGAGCTGGGCGGGCTCACCACGGTCGAGGCCGTGCTCGCGGCCGCCCTGGAATCCGGCGGTTCGGAGCCCACCGGCGACCCGGCCGTGGACACCCTGCGGCGCGCGGCGGCCCTGCGCGCCGAGGCCCTCGCCACCGCCGCGCGGCCTGCGGAGGCGGTATGTCGCTGATCACCACGCTGGCCCGGATGGAGGCCGTCCGGGAGGGCCGGGCGCGGCCGGTCGCCACGGTGCGGCACCGTCATCTCTCGCAGCGGCCGCTGGCGTTCGTGCCGCTGACCACCGCGGGCGAGACGGGCGCGCCGCTCGGGGCGCTGGTGGGCACCGACCGGGACGCGCCGCGGCTGCTGGTCGTGGCGCAGCCGCGCAACCGTGACCTGCGGTTCGCGTTCCTCGCCGAGCTGGCGGAGGAGATGCTTCCGTACCTGGAGGGGTACGCGGACGACGTCGAGCTGGAGGAGCGCAAGGAGACCGACCCGGAGACCGGGAAGAAGGTGCCGGTCCAGGTCGAGCTGTGCGCGGACGCGCCGCAGCTGCTGGTGCCCAGCGGTGCGGGCGTGGCGTTCGTCCGGCTGCTGGGGCGGTCGATGCGGTTCCGGCGCACCGCCGAGCAGGACCCGGAGACGCCGTTCCCGGCGCCCGCGCGCGTACCGCTCCTCGGCCGGTGGCTGACGCACTACGGGGAGCGGTCCCGGGTGCCCGGCTCCTCGCTGCTGCTGTCGCTGACCGAGCTGCTGGGGCGGCACTGGGCGACCGGGCAGAGCAATCTGGAGGACCAGCACCTGGGGTCGCTGCTGGCCTGGATCGACCCGCCGGAGGGCGTCCCGGGCGCGGAGGCGGCGCTGCACACCGAGACGGCGCGGGACGGGGACGGGCAGCTGCTCCACCCGCCCGCGGGCCCCGCCACCGACCCGGCCTTCGACAACAAGCTGCTGGCCCCGGCGATGTCCCGGTACGACGCGGCACGGTCCGAGGTGACCGGCGGCGTGGCGGGCGGGGAGGCGCGGCTGCGGGCGGCCGAGGCTGAGCTGCGCGAGCTGATCGCGTCCCAGCTGCGGCCCACCTGGGACGCGCTGTGGCGGGGCGTGGACCTGCTGCGGGACCTGCCGGAGGGGGCGCGGGTGGCGGACCGCTGGAAGCGGGACCGCTGGTCGTACACGGCCCACCGGGACCGGATCCGGGCCGGTGAGCCGCCCCAGCCGAAGCGGGACGACGCGGTGACGGCGGCGCAGAAGCTCGCGGCGCGGGAGACGGCGCAGGCCCAGCTGGACGCGCAGGAGGCGCTGGACGACCCGCTGGTCATGGCCGGGCGGCGGCTGTCCGGGGAGGCGTTCGCGGGCGAGGTCATCGAGGTGGAGATGGCCTGGTCGGAGGCGAAGGTGCCGCGGCCGAGGCCGCTGGTCACGGTGCGTACCGAGGACCGTCCGCATCTGGCCGAGCGGGTCAAGCTGTACCGGGTGATGGACGACGGCCGGACGCAGACCGCGGAGTTCGCCGGGGAGGCCGAGCCCGATGGGTCAGATCCCGGAGGGACCTGCGCCGCGTTCGTGGTCCGGCTGACCGGCGGGATGGGCCGGGGCAAGGAGCCGGAGCCGGGTTCGGTGCCCGAGCCGGGCGACCGGCTGTGCTGGACGCTGTTCGAGCACGCCCCGCGCGGCGGCCCTGACCTGCCCGACCCCGAGAGCACGCCCTGGACCCACGGCGGACCACCGGACGCCGCCGCTCCCGAACAGGCTCCCGACCCCGTGACCGAGGAGGACTATCTGTGATCGCCACGGACCGGGCGGCCCGTACGGGGAGGGGCGAGCCGTTCGACCCGTCGGCCGCGGCCGCGCGCGCGACCGACGCGATCCTGCACGACACGCTGCACGGCACCCACCGCGGTGTCGTCGTGGACTCCCCGCCCGGCGCGGGCAAGTCGACGCTGGTCGTCCGGGCGGCCCGGGAGCTGGCCGCCGCCGGGCGGCCGCTGATGGTGGTCGCGCAGACAAACGCACAGGTGGACGACCTGGTGGACCGGCTCGCCACGGCGGACCCGGACCTTCCGGTCGGCCGGTTGCACAGCAGCGATCCGCATCCGTACGACCCGGTGCTCGACGATCATCCGGCGGTGCGCTGCTCGGCGAAGGTCGCCGATCTGGCCGGGCTGGGCATCGTGGTGTCCACCGCCGCGAAATGGGCGCACGTCAAGAACGTCGAGCCGTGGAGCCACGCGATCGTGGACGAGGCGTACCAGATGCGCTCGGACGCGCTGCTGGCCGTCGCGGGGCTCTTCGAGCGGGCGCTGTTCGTCGGCGACCCCGGGCAGCTCGACCCGTTCAGCGTGGTGGGCGCCGATCAGTGGGCAGGGCTCTCGTACGACCCGTCGGCGAGCGCGGTGACCACGCTCCTGGCCCACAATCCGCGGCTGCCGCAGCACCGGCTGCCGGTGTCCTGGCGGCTGCCCGCGTCGGCCGCGCCGCTGGTCTCGGACGCGTTCTATCCGTACACGCCCTTCCGCAGCGGCACCGACCACGGTGACCGGCGGCTGAGCTTCGGGGTGCCCTCGGACGGTTCGGGGCCGGACCGGGTGCTGGACGAGGCCGCCGTCTCGGGGTGGGGGCTGCTGGAGCTTCCGGCCCGTCGTACGCCGCGCACCGACCCGGAGGCGGTGGCCGCCGTGGCCCAGGTGGTCCGGCGGACGCTGGACCGGGGCGGCGCGGCGGTCAGCGAGCGCGCCGACGAACCGGTGCCGCTGACCGCCGACCGGATCGCCGTCGGCACCGCGCACCGCGACCAGGCGGCGGCCGTGCGGGCGGCGCTGGCGGGGCTGGGGGTGTCGGGCGTCACCGTCGATACGGCGAACCGCCTCCAGGGACGTGAGTTCGATCTGACGGTGGTGCTGCACCCGCTGTCCGGCCGCCCGGACGCGACGGCCTTCCACCTGGAGACGGGCCGGTTGTGCGTGCTGGCGTCGCGGCACCGGCACGCGTGTGTGGTGGTGTGCCGGGCCGGGGTGGCGGAGCTGCTGGACGAGCATCCGTCGACGGAGCCCGTGCAGCTGGGGGTGACGGTGAAGTTCCCGGACGGGTGGGAGGCGAATCACGCCGTCCTGTCGCACCTGGCCGAACACCGCGTCTCCTGGCGACCCTAGGACGATCCCGCCTCCGTCCGTCCCCGGACCGGTGGCCGGGGGCCGGGCGCTGGGTTCGGAGGAGGGGCCGATGGGGAGACACCCCTGGTGGGGGCGGCGGTCTTGCCTCCCGCGCGACAATGGGAGCAGGACGCACCGCGAACCGATCGTGTCTCACGACCCAGGAGGAGAGATCACATGCCCGAGCCGGATGCGGCTCAAGGCCCGCACGGCGCCGCGCCACGGCGAATGAAACCGGCCGCGCTGCTCTTCGAACCGGCCGCCGCCGTCAAGGACGAGGCGCACTTCTTCGACCTGGAATCGATCGAGGATCCACGCGAACTGCTCACCCGCTCGACCGAGCTGGTGCTCGCGTTCCGCGCGGCGACGGACCGGGCCATGGAGTTCCAGGCGATGGCGGCCGCGCAGCTCGCCGACCCGAGGCGGTTCGACCGGCTGACTCCCGCCGTGATCGCCGAGCGGGCGGAGTGGACCGAGGACTACGCCAAAAAGATGATCGAGTTCGGTCGCGAACTGATACAAAGCGGCGAGCTACCGGACTGATGGGCGTACTCCGCAGGAGAAACCCGCACGAACGCGTGGCGTCCTGCCGCGATCACACGCCGGGGGCATATGCGGGCGGAAGGTACCCCATCACCCCGCGTCATGTCCTGGTTTTGCCGCATCCCCCGACACCTCCTCCACCGACGGTAATTGTAGAAACATGAGCAGAACGCCTCGGGACTCACTTCACACCGCCGCCTACGTCACCCCGGCCGGCGCGGACTGGCTCGCCTCCGCCAGCCGGTCCCCCCGCGGCGTCCACGCGCTCTGGGCACAGCATCCGGCGACCTCGGTCCCGCTGCCGTGCGGCACCGCATTCGACGTCGTCAGCATGGACGCGCTCTTCGGGCGCCGGGTGGTCAGCCGGTTATGGACCGATGGACCCGGCACGGGTCCGGTGGCCGCCCAGGGCGGCCGGGTCCTGCTGTTCGCCACCCCGGGCGCGGCCCAGCGGCTGCCCGCGCTGCTCGGCTGGGAGGAGTGGGGCGGCGCGGCCCCACCGCTGCTCTGCTACGGCTGGGGGGACACGGTGACCGTGCCGCCCCTGTACCCCCCGGACCCCGGCCCGGCGGATCCCGAGCCCCCGGAGGAGATCGCCTCGTACGACGTGCCCTCGCCCCGCTGGCTCGTCGCCCCCGACGTCCGCAGCCCCTGGCTGCCGGGGCCCGAGGTGCTGCTGTGGGCCTGTGTGCGGGCGGCCCGCACGCTCCGTGTCACCGCCGGTACGGACGCGGAAGGCACGGGAACGGAGGGTACGGACGCCGATGGCACGGCCGCCGACGACAGGGCTGTGACCAGCGCACCCGCCCTGTTTCCGGGCTGAGGGCGGCCTGAAAGATATCGATTTTCACTTCGCCTGACCCGGGTGCTAAGGTCTCCTANAAAGATATCGATTTTCACTTCGCCTGACCCGGGTGCTAAGGTCTCCTACGTCAGCAGGCGCCGCTAGCTCAGTTGGTTAGAGCAGCTGACTCTTAATCAGCGGGTCCGGGGTTCGAGTCCCTGGCGGCGCACCGACATGCGAAGGCCCTTCACCACGTGTGAGGGGCCTTTCGTATGTCCTCGGGGCGGGCCGTCAATCGCATGACCGCCGCCTCCGGGCCGGGCATCGACCGGGCCTCCTCCCGCAGCGCACGGGCCGCGACCAGGTACGAGGGCTGCTCCAGCAGGGCGAAGAGGTCCCGGGCCAGCTGGGCACCGGCCGCCCGGGCGGTGCGCGGCGAGCCGTCGAGGAGCCCGGCGGGGGTGTGCGCCCCGGCGCCCGTGAGGGCCACCCGCGCCCCGTTGAGCTGCTGCTCGGGGCGGGGCGCGACGATCAGCTGGGGCACCCCGGCCACGGCCGCGGCCAGGACGGCGGCCCCGCCGCCCTGGTGGAGCACCGCACGGCAGCCCGGCAGCACCCGGTGCAGCGGTCCGGCGGGCGGCAGCCCCTCCGCGGCGGTGCCCAGCCGGACGACCTCCACACCGCGCGCCTCAGCCGCCCGCAGCGCCGCCCGCACGGCTTCGGGCGGGCCCGCCGGGTCCTCCCACGCGGCACAGACCCGGGTGGGCGCGGGGACCTGCCCCTGGCGCATCGAGTCGTACGAGGGCTCGCCCACCGCGTCGTACGCCTCCTCGTACGCCCCGCGCGGCGACCCGTACGGCGGCTCGTAGGACACCTCATAGGGGGGCTCGTACGGCGACTCGTACGGGGACTCGTACGGGACGAACCGCACCGGAAGCCGCCGCTCCGGCGACGGCAGCGCCAGGCTCGGCGGGCAGGGGTCGAGCCACAGCTCCGGTTCGCGCGCCGGATCCGCCCCGTAACGCCGCATCAGCCGCGCATAGCCGGGCAGCGGCGGGCCGTCCAGCCGCTGCCGGTCGAGGCGCAGCAGCGCCGCGCTCCCCCACAGCTGGCCGACCGCGGGCACGCCCAGCGCCGCCGCGGCCACCGTGCCCGCGTACGTACTCGCGTCGTGCACCACCAGCTCCGGCTGCCAGCAGCGGGCATAGGCCACCAGCCCCTGGGCCATCGCCTCGGCGATGGCCACCCGCCGGTCGCCGAGGGCGCGCAGCACCCCGTGCTGCTCCGGGCCGAGCACCCTGGGCCGCACCGGCCAGTCCGCGGGCCAGATGCCGCGCGAGCGGCGCGCCACGGCCGGTGGCAGGCCGAGCCCGCGGGGCAGCAC
>NZ_RIBZ01000188.1:0-2380 GCF_003721215.1 Streptomyces botrytidirepellens | reverse complement strand
CTGGTCCCCGGCGGCCGCGACCGCGATGGCGGCGGCCGCCGGGCGCGCCGCGGCGAGGGGCGCGATCCTCGCCGAGGGCCCCGACCTCCTCGCCGCGCTGACCTACGACCGGGAGTGCCGGGCCGTGGAGGTGCTGCGGCGGACGGGGGTGGATGTGGATCTGCTGGTCACGGCCCTGGACGGCATACCCTGCCAGTTGCAAACGGGGTGACGGTCCTGACATCGGGCTGACATGATGGCCCGATGCACAGCACGCGAGGCCAGCGCCATGGCCAGGTAAGGGGTGTCGGTCTGGGGCTCGCCCTGGTCTCGGCGCTCGCCTTCGGCGGCTCGGGCGTCGCCGCCAAGCCGCTGATCGGGGCGGGGCTCGAACCGTTGCAGGTGACCTGGTTGCGGGTGACGGGCGCGGCCCTCGTCATGCTGCCGCTGGCCTGGCGCCACCGTCGGCTGCCGCTGCGGCGCCCCGGACTGCTGCTGGGCTTCGGCCTGCTGGCCGTGGCGGGCGTCCAGGCCTTCTACTTCGCCGCGCTCTCGCGCATCCCGGTCGGGGTCGCGCTGCTCGTGGAGTACCTCGCGCCCGCGCTGGTGCTGGGCTGGGTCCGGTTCGTCCAGCGGCGGCCGGTGAGCCGGGCGGCGGCGGTCGGCGTCGTGCTCGCCGTGGGCGGGCTCGCGTGTGTGGTGGAGGTGTGGTCCGGGCTGAGCTTCGACGCGCTGGGCCTGGTGCTCGCCCTCGGCGCCGCCTGCTGCCAGGTCGGCTACTTCGTCCTGTCCGACCACGGCAGCGAGGGGCAGGACGCGGCCGATCCGCTCGGGGTCATCGCCTACGGGCTGCTCATCGGCGCCGCGACGCTGACGGTGATCGCCCGGCCGTGGGAGACGCACTGGCCGGTGCTCACGGGGCAGGCCGACCTCGCGGGCGCGCGGGTGCCCGCGGTGCTGCTGCTGGGCTGGATCGTGCTGATCGCCACGGTGGTCGCGTATCTGACCGGGGTGCTCTCGGTGCGTCGGCTGTCGCCGCAGGTGGCCGGGGTGGTGGCCTGTCTGGAGGCGGTCGTCGCGACCGTGCTGGCCTGGGTGCTGCTGGACGAACACCTGGGCGCGGCCCAGGTCGTCGGCGGTGCGGTGGTGCTGGGCGGCGCGCTGATCGCGCAGACGTCGGCGCCGAAGGCGGCGGGGGCGGAGCCGGTGGCGGCGGGGCCGTCCCCCGCCGCGCCCCCGGTCGCCGCGTCCGAGTCGGGGCACCCCCGCGCGGCGGCGGACGAGCCCCCGGAGGGCGCTCCCTAGGGTCTACCCCAGCGACGCGAGATAGCCGGGTAGGGGCGTGTCCGGCGCCAGGTCGTCCGCGGGGACGGGCGCGCCGTGCGTCCGGGCGACCGGGACCACGCCGGTCCAGTACGGCAGCGCCATGTCCTCCGGTTCGTCGTTGGGGCCGCCGGTGCGCATCTTGGCGGAGACCTCGTCGAGGTCGAGTCGGAGCACGGCGGTGGCGGCCAGCTCCTTCGCGTTCGCCCGGCGGGAGTCGGCGGCCCGGCCCGGCACCACATGGTCCACCAGCGCGTCGAGCGCGGCCGCGCGCTCGGCCTCGTCCAGCACCTGACGGGCGGTGCCGTGCACCACCACCGAGCGGTAGTTGATCGAGTGGTGGAACGCCGAGCGGGCGAGCACCAGGCCGTCGACGTGCGTGACCGTGAGGCACACCGGCAGCCCCGGGTCCTCGGCGCCCGCCATCCGCAGGGGGCGCGACCCGGTCGAGCCGTGGACGTAGAGGCGGGACCCGGACCGGGCGTAGAGGGTCGGCAGGACGACCGGGGCGCCGTCGCGTATGAAGCCCAGGTGACAGACGTACCCCTCGTCGAGGATCGCGTGCACCACGTCCTTGTCGTACGAGGCGCGTTCCCGGGCGCGGGTCGGGGTGGTGCGGTCGGTCGCGGCGTAGGCGGTGCCGTCCGGTTCGGTGGACGGAGCGGTGGACGGCTCGGCGGGCGGCTCGGTGGTCGCACTCATTTGCGCACTCCCATTGCACTAGTGCAAACTGTCTTTTGTGCTAGGAGAATATCCGATCGAAGGGCGTGGCGCAGCGGAGATTGCGGCCAGCGTGGAGCGGGCGGTCGGTGCCGGGTCGCTGTCGCCCGGCCAATCGCTGCCGCCACAGCGGGAGTTGGCCACGTGGCTGGGCGTCAACCCGAACACCGTCGCGGCCGCCTATCGCGTCCTGCGCGAGCGCGGCGTGATCGAGACGGCGGGCCGCCGGGGGACCCGGGTGCGGGCGCGCCCGGCGAGCACACCCCGCGAGTGGCTCCGGGTCGAGGCCCCGGGCGCGCGCGACCTCGCGACCGGCAACCCCGACCCCGCCCTGCTGCCGTCGCTCGGCGCGGCCCTC
>NZ_RIBZ01000189.1:0-3583 GCF_003721215.1 Streptomyces botrytidirepellens | reverse complement strand
GGTGGCGTCGGCGGCGCCCGCGCAGGCGCTGTCGGGCCGTCCGAGCGCCCGGTGGGGCGTGCAGACGGGCGATGTGACGACGTCTTCGGGTCTGGTGTGGGTGCGCTCCGACCGCCCGGCCCGGATGATCGTGGAGACCTCCGCGACGGAGTCCTTCACGCGCCCGCGCCGCTGGCAGGGGCCGCTGCTCGGGCCGGGCACGGACTTCACCGGCCGCACCGCGCTGCACGGCCTCCCGGCCGGCAGCCAGGTGCACTACCGGGTGCTGCTCGCCGACCCGGAGGACCCGCGCCGCACCGGTGAGCCGGTGCACGGGACGTTCCGTACGGTGCCGGAGCGCCGGAAGGACGTGCGCTTCGTCTGGTCGGGCGACCTGGCGGGGCAGGGCTGGGGCATCAACCCGGACCAGGGCGGCTACCGCGCCTTCGAGGAGATGCGGCGCCGCAACCCCGACTTCTTCCTGTGCAGCGGCGACAACATCTACGCCGACGGCCCGCTCACCGAGACCGTCAAGCTGCCCGACGGCTCCACCTGGCGGAACATCATGACGCCGGAGAAGTCCAAGGTCGCCGAGACCCTGGACGAGTACCGCGGCAACTTCCGCTACAACCTGCTGGACGAGAATCTGCGCCGGTTCCACGCCGAGGTGCCGACCATCACCCAGTGGGACGACCACGAGGTGCTGAACAACTGGTACCCGGGCGAGATCCTGGCCGACGACCGCTACACCGAGAAGAACGTGGACGTGCTGGCGGCCCACGCCCGGCAGGCGTTCGCCGAGTACTTCCCGATCAGCACGCTGCGGCCGGACGCGAGCGGCCGGGTGTACCGGGTCCAGCACCACGGCCCGCTGCTGGACGTCTTCGTACTGGACTGCCGTACGTACCGCGACGCCAACTCGCCCGGCCGCCAGCCGGAGGACACCCAGGGCATCCTGGGCGCCGAGCAGCTGGGGTGGCTGAAGCGGGAGCTGTCGCGGTCGCGCGCGGTGTGGAAGGTGATCGCCTGCGACATGCCGCTGGGCCTGGTGGTCCCGGACGGGAAGAGCGACTTCGAGGCGGTGGCGCAGGGCGACCCCGGCGCCCCGCTGGGGCGTGAGCTCCAGCTCGCGGAGCTGCTGCGGCACATCAAGCACCAGAAGATCACCGGCACGGTGTGGCTGACGGCCGACGTCCACTACACCTCGGCGCAGCACTACGACCCGTCGCGGGCGGCGTTCAAGGACTTCGCGCCGTTCTGGGAGTTCGTCACCGGTCCGCTCAACGCGGGCTCCTTCCCGGCAGTGAAGCTGGACGGCACCTTCGGCCCGGAGCAGCCGTATCTCAAGGCACCGGACCGGACGAACGTCTCGCCCGCCGAGGGCTACCAGTTCTACGGCGAGGTGGAGATCGACGGCGACAGCGGCGAGCTGACGGTGCGGCTGCTGGAGGTCGGCGGCAAGGTGCTGTTCACCAAGGCGCTCAAGCCGGGGCTGGTCGGCCAGTAGCGGCGCCGATGTGTGCGGTACGCGTCCCCGGGGCGCGTACCGTACCGCCCATGGCCTCCCGCGTTCCGTCCTCCCGCCTCACCTACCCCGAGGTGGGCGCCACCCGGCACCTGCCGCTGCCCGCCGGATACGGCCATCTGCGGGTGCGGACCCGGATCGGGACGGGCCCGGAGGTGTTCGAGGCGGCGGGGCGCGCGGTGCTGGAGTGGCGGATGCACCGGGCCGTCGGCGTCACGATCCGCGCCGACGGGCCCGCCGCCGAGGGGCGCACGGTCGTGGTGGGGCTGGGGGCCGGGCCGCTGCGGCTGCGCGCGCCGTGCGCGGTGGTGTGGACGGTGGCGGACGGGACGGCGGTCGGCTTCGCGTACGGGACGCTGCCCGGCCATCCGGAGCGCGGCGAGGAGTCGTTCGTGGTGAGCCTGGAGCGGGACGGCTCGGTGTGGCTGACGGTCACGGCGTTCAGCCGCCCGGCGGTGCGGTTGACCCGGGCGGTGGCGCCGCTGGTGCCGTACTTCCAGCGGGCGTACGCGCGCCGCTGCGGGCGGGTGCTGCGGCGGCTGGCGGCCGGGGGCCGGGCGGCGGGTAGTCGGGCGGCGGGATAGGAGAATCCGCCACCGTTGAATCTCCGACAGATTAATCTCGGACAAAACAAGCTTCTCCGAGCAGATGCACACTTAACCCATCGGTCACAGAGCGTTTGTGATCACGCAACACCCTTGCGCGAGGCTGTTTTCCATGACTCCTCGAGCAACACACGACCACCACCCGACCCGGCCCCGTGACCGCTGGAAGCTGCCCACCTGGTGGCGCCGGCGACTACACGGCCACGCCCCGCCGGTGCCGGAATCCTCACCGGAGCCCGTGGACCCGTCGCNCCACGCCCCGCCGGTGCCGGAATCCTCACCGGAGCCCGTGGACCCGTCGCGGACCGGCGCGGCCGAGACCGCGGGCGCCCCGGAGGACACCACGCAGCACGACACCGCCACCACGCTGTGGCGGATCCGGACGACCGTACGGGACGAGCCGGGCACCCTGGCCGCCCTGTGCGGGGCCCTGGCCGGTCACCGGGTCGACATCCTGTCGTTGCAGACCCATCCGCTGGCCGAGGGGACCGTGGACGAGTTCCTGCTGCGCGCCCCCGCCGCCGTACCCGTCGACGAGCTGAAGCGCGCGATAGCCGCCGGGGGCGGCAGCGACACCTGGATCGAGCGCGCCGACACCCACGATCTGGTGGACGCGCCGACCCGGGTGCTGACGCTGGCGACCCGTACCGCGCTGGACGGCGCCGAACTGCCGCTCGCGCTGCGCCAGTTGCTCGGCCGCTGCACCATCCACTCGCTTCCGGCCACCTCGCTCGGCGGCCGCCCCCTGGAGGACACGCCGCCGGTCGAAGGGGTGCTGGAGGAGACCGTGATGCGGCTGCGGGACCCGTCCGGCGGGGCGCTCACCATCGAGCGGCCCCATCTGCCGTTCACCCCGACCGAGTTCGCGCGCGCCCGCGCGCTGGTCGAGCTGGACGCCCGGCTCGGCCCCCGGCTGCCGCACCGCCGCGATGTGCTGACGCTGCCCGAGGGCAACGAGGTCACCGTGCGCCGGGCCGACACCCGGGACCTGGCCGAGGCCCGCGCGATGCACCAGCGGTGCTCGGCCACCACGCTCGGGCGGCGCTACCACGGCCCGCTCGGCGACGCCGACCGCTACCTGGACCATCTGCTCAGCCCGCGCTACGGCCGGACCCTCGCCGCGTACACCGCCTCCGGGCGGCTGGTCGCGCTCGGCCATCTGCTGTGGGACGGGGACGAGACCGAGGTCGCGCTGATCGTCGAGGACGCGTGGCAGCGCCGCGGCATCGGCGGGGAGCTGCTGCGGCGGCTGGTCGCGATGGCCGTCGAGACGGGCAGCGGCTGCGTCTACGCGGTCACCCATTCGGCCAACACCGGGATGGTCGCGGCGATGCGCGCCCTCGGGCTGCCGCTGGACTACCAGATCGAGCAGGGCACGCTCGTAATCACCGCCGAGCTGGCCCCCGCGCAGGTGCCCGCCCCGGCGCCGCACGGCGGCCGCTGAGCGCCCAGGGCCCGGGGCCGCCGCCCCGGG
>NZ_RIBZ01000185.1:0-12718 GCF_003721215.1 Streptomyces botrytidirepellens | reverse complement strand
GCTGGGGGGCGGTCTGGCTGTACCAGTGCGGGCTGGTGTAGACCACGGCGAAGGGCCCGTGGTCGGGAGCGGTGTCGTCACTGGTGATCGGCTGGCTCTGTGCGCTCGGGGCCCAGCCCGCGTCTCCCCCTGCTGGCTGGCTGTGCATGGTGATCCTCCTGATCTGAGCAACCGCGCGGTGGGCGGTGCTGTTCGCGGCGTCGAGCCTGGGCCTGATGTGGAACCAGGAGGTGCGCGGCGCGGCGGATCCAGCGCTTTGATCGGCCTCCCTTGACCGCGGCTGGGCGCTCACGCTCGCGTGACGTCTTCTCCCCTTCTGGGCGGTCGGTTCGGTGTGTTCAGGCCCAGGGTGCCTGAGACGGTGCGGGTGATCGGCGTGCCGGCACGCTTCTTCCCGCCGGACGGAACACCAGTTGCGATCGGATCCCGCCGCCTGCCACTGGACAGGCCGGGAGGCCTTCGCGGCCGCCGGGCGCGTGTGTAGGTGGGCGCGGGAGATGCCGCGCGGGTTCCGGCGGCTGCCGGGCTCCGAGAGGGGAGGCAGGGATGGAGTGGGTGCGAAGGCCCCGCAGGCTGGACGTCGCCGTGGGTATCGTGCGGGTCGAGTTGGTGTGTGTTCCGTCGGCGTGGTCGGCGTTGCTCACGCGATGCGCCCGCCAGTGCACCGTGCACTTCGCCGACGGTAGGGAGCAGTCGGCCGGCTCTGGGCTTGTGCGCGTGGAGCTGTCCGGGGTCGAGTTGGCGGAGCTGATGGATGTGGCGGCGCGGAGAGGCCGTTGGTGGAGGGAGGATCCTCCCGGCCGCGCGCTGTGGCGCAGGGTCTACTGGGCCGCGACGGCCGTCGTCGACGAGCTGGGTCCCGGCCACGGCCAAGGCGTGACGGTCCCGTCGATCACCCTTGCCGCGGGTGCGCATACCTGACTGCCACTCCCCCACTCGTCCTTTACCGGTGATTCCTCCCATACCTCATCGAAGTATGGGAATCGGCGGACGTCATAGGTCGGCCTGGTCCCGTGTGACGGAGGAAACCGCACGGGCCGAGGCCTACACCAGTGGCCTTCCACTTTGAGGTGGATGCCGGTTGTCGGCGAACGAACCTTTCCCTCTTTGACCGGTGTGGCCGCGGACCGTGGCTGGCGGATCATGTCCGTGTCGGCGCAGGCCACAGGCGTACAGGGGAAGCTGGTCGGTAAATCTCGGGGGCGTGGCGTGATCGGCCACGGTCAGCGTCCAGCATGAGCGCATTGCCGCAGGTGAGAGCTTGACCTGTCGATCAGGCCTCAAGGTGCGCCGGTTGGCGTGCCTGCCCGCCATCAGCGCCCCTTGGCCGCGACGAAGCCCCCGAGGCGTCGACGATCAGTCGACAAGTCACTCCACCAAGAGGCGTGAAGATTTCGGGCACAGTTCGCTGAAGGCGGCCACATTTTGATGCGGAGATAGTGCTGTTTTCCGGCTTAAAGCGGCCGGTCATCTCGCAGCCCGCGGCAGGAAGATCCTTTTCCAGGAAGAGGCGCTTCCTGGTCAACCCGGCATACCAGCCGGTAGAGATCACGCACAGGCCAACAGCACGAACCGCCCGACAGATGCGCCGCTTTGATACAACCGGGAAGAATTGTGGACATACGCTCACGCAGCCCCCAACAACGCAAGGAGCGTGACCGCACATTCGCGGTCCTCCACGCCCTCCTGCAACTGGGCCCGGGACCGCACAGGTTCGGCGACATCGCCGAGCGCACCACACTGGGCAATCCTGAGATCCATCGCCGTCTGCGCCAGCTCCAAGACGCCCAGCTGTGCGACCGGCCCTGCTACGGCTACTGGGAGCTCCGCCCCACCACCACCGCCCTGACCGGCGCCCCAGAAATCGTGCACCCCACCCACACCCCCCTGCTGGATGTCGCCTACCTCCTCAAGGGGATCCACCGCCGTACCCGGCACGTGGTGCTACTGCACACCTACTCCCCCGCGAGCAGCGAGCGCCTGTGCATCGCCGCAGTCGGCACCTCCGAGGTGCGCTTCCGACGCGAACTGGCCCTCAATCCCAAAGCCGCGAACAGGCTCCGCCGGGCCCCGCTCGACTCCGACGCAGCAGGCCTGGCCATCCTCGCCAGCCTCGCCGGCCAGGACGGGCCGCTGCGCGAGGACCTGCGTCAGATCCGATCTGCCCAGGTAGCCATCACCGACTCTCCGCTGCCTGGCTGGAGCCTGGTCTCCGTACCCGTCCGACGCCTGCCCGGCGCTCCGGCCGTACCCGGCGCCGAGCCCCGCGTGGTCGCAGCGGCCAGCATCCTGGCCCCCGACCGATCCCAAAACGCTCCACTGGTCGCCTACGGACGACTGCTGCGCAACGCCGTACAAGCGGCCATCGAGACCAGTGTCGTCATCAACAGCCCCCGCGCCGCCGCCACTCAGGCCGCCTATTCCGGTCCCGAGCGCCTTGCCCCGCACGAGGCAAGCAGTAGCCCCTTCGACGCCCGAACAGCGGGCGCCGCCGACGGACGCACGCCCAGGACTGCCGCAGCCCACGTCACACCCGCCCTAGGAGGATGAAATGACTGCCGGAACACCGAAGAACGCCGCGGGGAGCATCCGATGACCTAGCTCCCCGCAGGCCCGGTGCTGCCTGCCAACGCACACCCGGGCCCGGCTGCGCACCTGATGCGGTGAGCCACCACCTCATCAACTGCCAGCCCTCCACCATCGCCCGACATGCCGGTCGAGCGAGTCCCGACTTCCCCTCACCGAGGGGGCGCCGGGCGAAATCACTCCCACTCCGGAGCTCGCGCCCCTGCCAGGGGGCCTCGACGTTCCACAACACGGGAACGGATCGCGTTCATGATGCAGCACACCGCTGCCGTTTGTCACCCACCCCTGTCCAATAACTCCACTTACGCCCACCCCTCGTGGGCGCCTACGCGCACAGTGCAGCCCTGCACGCCGCCCAACGCCGGAGCACGCCCGCACCACCTGCGGACGCCCTTCACCCCGAAGACGCAGGTCACTGTGGGGGCGGACTGGTGATGTCCGGCCCGAAAGCCACCCACCGTACCTCTACGGCAGCGCCGGTCTCCCCAGACCTCCGCCGCTCCGCGCCACAGCACATCGGCGCGCCCACGCCGCACCGTGCCCGCCAGGCCCCGCAGACAGTGCCCTCCGCCTTCAACACCTCAGCTCGTGCGGCCGAACTGCGGCTGCCACTCCGGCGGACCGGGCTCCTTGCCACCCTGCCGCCGTTGTCTGGCCGCATGCACAAACTGCTCCTCCTCGGCGACCAGGAGAACGCGTACGCAACCAGCAACCTCCAGCGCGGCGGCAAGAACACCGCCGCCTCCGACCACGCCTGGGCCGTAACCCGGGCCCTGGCAGCCGACGCCGTCCGCGTCGGATGGAACCGCGCCGCCTTCACCCAAGTCCTGCTCGACGGCCCGTACAAGGCCGGACAGCACGCCCGCGCCCTCCAGCACCGCCGCGGCTACGACAAGGCCGCCGCCTGGCTCCAGCGGGCCTGGGACGGCGCACAGCACTACGTCCGGTCCACCGACCCCATCAGCAACCGCCAGGACTTCCACGCCGCTCTGGCGGCCTTCCGCTCCCGCATCGAATGCACCCCCTGGAACGGCGTCGCCGGCAAGACCGACCTGCGCAACCTCATCGCCCGCATGGAGATCTGCGCCCGAGCCGGAAGCTGGGACCACACCGTCTCCGAACGCGACCTCGCCGAACGGATGGGCTGCAGCCGCACCACCGCCCACAACTCCAACCAGCGCCTCCTCCACACCAAGGTTCTGCGTCAGCTCGACAACGGCTCCCCCACCGAAGGCGCCCGCTGGATGCTCATCTCCCGCCTGCCTTCCACGACGTCTCACCACTGGTCCACCCCCAAAGGGCCGGAGGCTGGGGGGGCCATGAGTGGCCCAAGCATGAGACAGACCGACGACACCGGCGCCGACATCGACTCCCGGACAGCCAGCCAGCTGATGCACCTCGACGCCTTCGCCCACCACGGTCTCGGAAGCAGCGGACTCACCGTCCTGGCCGCCCTGGCCGAGCGAGACGGCCAGAGCCGGACCGAACTCCAGGCGAGCGCCTCCATCTCCCGCTCGACCACCTATCGTCAGCTCGGAAAGCTCAAGTCCCTCGGACTCATCCACCGCGAGGGAGAGCTCTACCACCTCTCCCCCACCGCCCTTGAGGGCATCGGAACACCGACCCCGGACTGCGCCGACCCCGTCGACGGATGGCCCGAGACCGCCGAACGGCTGGGCACTGCCGGCGTGAGAGAACGGCGACGCCGACACCACGACGCCCAGCGGACCCACTGGCGCCACAAGCAAGTACGCCTCGCCGAGCGCCGCCGGGCCTGCCGACAGGCTCCCCTCCCCCACCCCGCCACGGCGCAGCCGCAGTACGTCCGCGCCGACGGCTGTGTCATCGACCCTGGGACTGGGGAGGTCATCCAGAACCTCTATGTGGCCGCAGATGGCCTTTGGATCTTTGACGAGGCTAACGGCACCGGTAAGTCGTAGCAGCAGGGCTCGATCCAGGGGAGGGCTGGCCGTGCGGTCGCGAATCCGAACTGAGTTTGAGATCTCGGTTCCGCACGGCAGGCTCCCGGGCGTGCAGAAGACCATCACTGGTACGTCGTCACAGTGCTCTTCTTGAAGAAGGCTTCCACGTGGGGCCGCTCGTCAGGCAGCCCGTTGAGGTAGTCGGCTACCACAGCGCTGATGATTTCGAACGGCTGGATCTTTATGGTCGGCATGCTGCTCAGGAGATCCATCATCCTGCTGACCTTCGCGTTGACATCCCTTCGAAGGGTGCAGGTGAACCTCTGCTTCTCCATCCCAGCGAGGTACTCGTTATTGAGGATGTAGTTTCGATACGCGAAGGCCATGTCGGCAAGCTTGTCAACATGGTCCTTCTCGTCCTCGATGAGGTCTTCATCGACGCACATGGGATCGAGTGGGCCCAGCGCCGCTTCAAGAACAGCATCAACGTAGTGAGCAGGGGTGAGCTTGTGACGCTGCCCCGTGAGTTGCATGAAGAGAGCCTTGTCGCTGGTCCCCTGGTTAGCAAGCTGCTCGAATGCAGCCCCATACAGGTGAACGTTCCGGTTCTCATGCGGAACCGTGCTGAGCTGTCCCACACGGTAGGCGACCAGGAGCGCGGAGTAGCGCGGTGCCGATGTCTGCAGCTCACGGAGTGCTTCCTCGCGGCTGGCCTGGCGTTGATTCGGATCGAAGCGTTCGACGCGCGGACGTCGCTGTCGGCGCGGCGCTAGGCTTCCCTGCTGGGCAACGGAGATCGAGTACCCACCATGACGGCCTTCGGAGCGGTGAGCTACCTCTGCGCTCTGCGCTGGTGCAGGCTGCCTAATTGCAGGAGAGGGCGCTTCCTGGTGGTTAGCACGTGGTGATGCGGGTGCTGGGTTGTGTGTAGTCCCGGAGACTACTTCCTGGCCGTCGCCAGGAGTATGGCTGAGCTGCTCTTGACCAGCGGTCGAAGCTGCTTCAGCAGGCGTCTCATCCAGGGCCTTCGCATGGCCTGTCGCGAAGTTTGTCGCAGCTCCTGCGTGCTCAGTGTGTGTCACCGCGTGACCGTCCTGTTGCGACGGAACGACCGGGTCTGCGACGACCTCTTCGACCGGTGAGGTAGCTACATCGTCGCCCATGAAGCCGGCGAAGATGGAGGAACCACTCTCGGCTGGCTCCGTACCTTGGGCCTCCGCTTCCTTCTTGCCGCCCTCGGAGGACTCGGACGACGCAGTCTCCGACGGCGCCCCCTTGAATCCGGCGAGCGAGAACTTCGGCGTCTGGGCAGCCAGTTTCGCCCTCCTCTCCTCAGCTTGCCGCGCCTTCCTCTGCTGAGTGGTCTCCTGGGGCTTTGAGGGCTTCTTGGACGCAGTCTTCTTGGAGGCTCGGCCACTATTGGAAGTCACGCTGCTGCTCCCTGGAGTTCGATGTTGCGGCTGACGACACGCTTGATCACGTCACCGGTAAAGGTGTTCCAGTCCTCGGCCAGATCGAGGGCCTTGTCAGGCTCCACCAATCGGTTGTTGGTGTGGTAGCGAGGTCGAGGCACCGGCTCGCCCTTCTCGTCCATGAGCATCTCGTTGGCAGCGAGGGCGAGTTCGCGAGCCGGCATGCCGTTGTTGCGACACGCAACTGCCAAGGCCCGAGAGTCCCGGATGTGGTCCCGCATCACCAAGCCCGGATCCAGCTCTGCCGCCTCCAGGAGCACCTCAATCCTTACACGCAGAGCGTCGAGTTCTGAGGTTGCCTGGCCATCAATCTTCTTGAACCCCAGGAATCCGATCGCGGCGATTCCGAGTTCCGGGTTGATAAGACGAACATCGGCCACGAGCTCCGCCACAGCTTGAAGGCCGCCAATCATGGCGTCGTCGGAGTTTTTGACGGGCGTCACGAGGTGAGTGACGGCTGCGAGGCCGAGACGCTGGATGGATTCATCACCGGGAGAGAAGTCGACGACGATCCAAGCGTAGTGGTGTGAGATTTGAGCAAGAAGCATCGCGAGCATGAGGTAAGGCGCCTGTGCATGCTTGCCTGCCAGTCGACTGATCTCCGTGGGGAGACTCGCATTCGCCTTCCCTGCGACGGTCATATCCAGGTAGGGCTTCACGTTCCTGACTACCGTGAAGGCCTTGTCTTCAGTGACCGCCTCGACGAACCCGTGCCCGTCGTCGTCGTACTCGCTACCAAGGATGTTGAGATCGAGTCGACCGTTGCCATTACGGTCCAGCTCGATGAACAGGACGGGCTTCGCCTCATGCCCCTCTTCCGCGAGGTATGCCTGCTCTTGAGCCAACATGTAACTGAGGTTCACGCCTGTGGTGGTCTTCCCTTCACCACCCTTACCGATCGTGACTCCAACGACGTTGCGCAGTCGAGGTCGCAGCTGCTGGACCAGCTCCTGGAGTCGATCCGGCGACGTCATCGCAGTGAACTGGCTCACGATCCTGAGCCTAGGCGCAAGAGATTCGAAGGTGTGAAGTTCCACTAGTTCTCCGCTGTCGCAGGGTTCGTCTAGGGTGCACGGTCGACCTCATAACACTCAATTCAACGATCCATAGGTCACGTGCACCTCACGGCTCGCAGCGGATCCTACATGCATCCGCGTTGCGAAGTCACGCACCGACAGGACCCTCGCGAATGTATCTAGTTGATCGAACTTTCGATCCCAATAACTAACCGTCCGACACTGAAATAATGAGGCGCATAATTCTCGAAATTCCCCGCCGCCTATCGATTGAACAACGGCTAAATCTCAGCATACCTTGATTAACAGCTCCCTCGGCGGTTCGATAAGTCAACCGAACGTTACCTCGATTCGCATGCTGGTGGCGTGAGTGAGGAAGTGAGTAAAGTATGTGATTTTGTGAAACATGCAGGTCAGGGCCCATTTTGCTTTCTATTTACCTTCAACTTGGAGTGCCCCAGTGACCCTCTCCGCGAGACGTGACGTCTCGTTCGGTGTCAAGGGTGGTCTCAATTGCCCCCGCTGTGCGTGTGTTGTTAGCCAAGGACGANCCCAGTGACCCTCTCCGCGAGACGTGACGTCTCGTTCGGTGTCAAGGGTGGTCTCAATTGCCCCCGCTGTGCGTGTGTTGTTAGCCAAGGACGAGCTCCGCTTCCCACTCCTTTGTAAAGATGCCGACGCAACATCCGGGCCTCAACGGCAGAGTTCGCGCCCTACTCGGTTGTGGGACGGCCTTATGGGATAACGTCCTGCAAACATGTGCCTGAGCCGCGCGTACTGATAGGGCCCCTGTCGCGATCAGCGATGTATAGATAAGCGGCTGGGAGTAAGACGGCGCCGCTGCCGCTGGTGGAGTAGAGGACTCGTTGGGCCGGTATGGGCGCAGAGATGGAGCGGGCGCGGCGCTTTGCCGTCTGAGTGCTCTCACAATGTGGTGCGCAAGTTCCCGGCCTCGTGAGGTGAAGCCAGGGAATGCGAGCATCCACTGCGAGCACCTGGTGATGCCCCGGGTGAGACCAACTCGCCATCGCGGCGCGGGGAGCCGAGCCAGCACTCAATCCGGAGCTGTCGCCGCAGGGGCCGCAGGCCGAGGACCGCCGACGATGGCTCGGTGTCCTGCTGGCCAAGACCGAGCTGGAGACCACGGCCCACGGCCGCGATCCGGCTAGGGAACGACCGGGACGCAGCTGGAGTGCTGCTGAGTTGAACCGAGCAGGTAGGGCGGGACTCCAACCTATGGGCCAATGTGCTGGCCAAACGGCTGCCGCGCACTGGATGCAGCTCATCGGATTCGAGGGGAAGGAGGCTCTAGCGGGCCAGATGGCGTCGTCCATGACCCTGGAGGCCGCGGCGGCATCGTCAGGCGTCCACCTTCCCTCTGCCAGCTCGGGGGTCGCGCCCCTCCGGACACGTCGATCACCATCTTGAATGCTGGGAGTCCTTCGTAGCCGCGGGCATGCCAGGCGTGAACCATCCCAGCAAGCCTGCATTCGACGTCCCATAGCGGTGCAGAACGACAAAGTCGGAGGCGTCCTTGGGGCGGCTGACGGGCTTGATCGTCAAGTTGCAGCGCCGTACGGCCCAAGTCAAGGCAGTCCCTGGTCTTGTGGCTGCCGTTTGCGTGCTGTCGCGCGGCCCTAGCGTTCGGGGGTATCATCAAGGGTTCACTTTCGTTCGGCCGTCCAGCCCTCCCACCTGTTGAGAGCTCTTGGGCTTGTAGCGTCGGCCTCACACCCCGCCGTTACCGGCGACGGCATACGGCGCTGGGACGGGCCAGAGGTGCTCTCTACGTGGGGATGCTCTGCTCGCTTGACTTGCTCCTGACCTGCCCCACGACAATCGTCGAGCGACGACGATTGTCGTCAGCCTCATCCGGAAGGCGTCGCACGCGCGGCCTGAGCAGTGCATTTTCCCAGGTCAGAGCCCCGCACGACAGCTGTCGTGCCAACGCGACAAGCACCGTGCTCAGCCTCAAAAGGGGAGGCGCGTAACACGGTGTGAGAGTGCGGACGACGAGCCCCCGACTGCAGTGTCAGGAACACCCTGACACTGCAGTCGGCGTTCCAGGACCAGGTGCACTCGAAGTGCTTGGCATGTCCTTTCCATGGCTCAGCACGCCAGGTGTCGCATTTGCAGGTCACTGTCGATTGCGCTCTTACTGGGAAAACGTACAGGTCAAACGCAATTCTTCTCACTGCACCTGGTGCCAGCCACGGACGGTGAGCGCTAGCTGCGCTGTCTCTGACCGCGGATGTGGTCAGCCTGTAGTCGACCGCCCGTCGACCGGCACAGGCACACACGTGCTTGCGGTCTCGACATCGGCGACGGTGCCTCTCCGGTAGCCGGAGACACCGTGGTACTTGCAGCGGGACCGACTAGCCTTCCGGTCGAGCCGGGTGCCGACGAGTGGGCCAGTTTCGGTACGCGGAATCGCGCGGACTGGCGTTGCTTTCGTCTGTCGGTCGGTTTCAAGCGCGCTCTCGGTGGGCGCTGTCGACTACTCCACTTCGCCAGGGCTGTCTAGAGCCCTGGCCGTGGGCGTCTTCGTCCGCTTCGCAAACTGGACACGATCGTGGTGAGATAAAGCCGCCAGCCAACCGCGTATCCCTGCGGCCTGGTACAGGGCAGCCGAGAGCCCGTGTGCAAGATCGTCTGCGCCAGAGGCCCATGCGGTCATGGGATTTTGGGTGCCTGGCCGGACGCTTCAGGATGCATCCCGTCGCGCCTGGAGCGGGCATGTTGGTGGTTGAGGCAGCGGGCTCGCTCCAGCACGGCCTGAGCCCCCGAGGTAGCCGCACCCGGCTGCCCTGTCGCCGCAGACTGGTCGTCAATCTCTTCCACGACGAGACGCACGAGTCCTACAATGGCGGCCACATCCGTGCCGGTCAGATCCACGACACCAAGGCGCTTCAGATCCCGGAGTTTGAGGGTGAGGTCGGCCATCCAGCTGTCCTCACCCTCCCCGTCGTCGGTGAGCAGTTCGTTCCAGTGCGCCACTAGATCCTCGGCGATGTCACGGACTGCTGCAGGGCCCAGTTCAACAGGGACGGGCTGATCGTCCAGGGCGTGGACTGGGACATACTTTGACGCGGCGTCCAGTTCCCGTTCGAGCGCCCTTTCCCGGTCCAAGATTCCTTGCCGCGAGCCCAGCCCCAAGGGCCGGCCACGTTGCTTGGTGGTCATGTGCGCTCTGCGGGCCGCCTTGATTAGGGAGAGTTGCAAGCGTTTGACTTCCAATTCCGCGAGGCGGGTCAACATCAGCGCCTCATCCAGTTCGGCGTGCTGCCCTGCGATGTCGGGGACGGGCCTGCCGTTGCTGTCCAGCGTGGTCAACCGGGGGTGTCGGTCCCGCATGAAGCGGATCAGCCCTAGAAGGTCGTCCGCGCCCGGTGGATCGGCGAGGCCTGCGTCGTCGTGTCGGTGACGGCGTGCGACACGCTCGGCGATGTCGGCAGCTTTGATGGGGCCCAAGGGGCGGGGCTGATTTACCACACAGCCAGCATGGCGGACAATCACGCCCGCTGCTGCGGCGGAGATTGTCCTCGCCTGTCGCGTGAAGAGGGGGACGACCCCCGTGTGGTGCACGGCGCCGCCAGGACGCCGAACTGACAGCCAGGATCCGTCAGGTCCACCAGGACTCCGGCGGCATCTACGGCTCACCGCGCGTGCACGCCGTCCTCAAGCGGGGGGCCCACGTCGGCAGGAAGCGGGTCGAACGGCTCATGCGCCAGGCTGGCCTGGCCGGGATCAGCCCCCGCGGAGGCAAGGGCTTCACTCGCCGTGACCAGGATGCCGATCTCGCTCCTGACCTGGTTCAACGCGACTTCACGGCGCCCGCGCCGAACCGATTGTGGGTCACCGACCTGACCAGGATCCCCACCACGGAGGGACCACTGTGGCTGTCGGCCATCCGGGACGCGTTCTCCCGCAGGGTCGTGGTCTGGGAGACCTCCGCCCACGCGGACGCCGACCTGGTTCTGTCGTCGCTGAAGTATGCCCTCACCAGCCGCGAGGTCGCCCCCGGCGAGCTCGTCCACCATGCCGACCACGGCACGCAATACACCTCCATCAAGCTCACGACGCGCCTGGTCAGAGCAGGGATCCAGGCATCCATGGGCTCGGTCGGCGACTCGTTCGACAACGCCCTGGCGGAGAACCTGTGGATACTGGTCAAAACCGAGTGCGTCCGCGGCCGCACCGTCGCGACCAGGGCAGAGGCGAACCTCGCGCTCTTTGAGTACGTCGATGGCTTCTACAACTCCCGCCGCATCCAGAAACGGCTCGGCTACCTCAGCCCGATCGAGTTCGAGGAAAAGCACTACGCCGACCAGACAGCGCCAAACCAGTGAACCTGAAACCAAGTCAACCCGCCCTGACCAGCTAATCAGCCACACCCGCACAGCGGGGGAACCTCACAGCTGACCGAAACGTCCCGCACGTATAGCGCAGTCGGCGCTCGGCACCGTTGATGAAGTGCAACGGCCAACCTTCGAGCAGCCCAGACCTTAAAGGACAAGCTGAGGTTGTCCGCCTTCAAGTCCTGCTGAACAGGCAGAGGGCCGGAAGACAGACGTCTTCCGGCCCTCTGCCGCAGGATCGGCGCGCTGCTCAGCCCGTCGGCCGACTCCGCAACGGAACGACAACCTCTCGTCCTGTCGCCGCCTCGCCGAGCCGGAAGAACTTCACCTGGCCCTCACGGTGCGTGTACTCCAGCCACCCGTCATCGGTCAGCTCACGGCGGGCGCGCGAGAAGTGCGGTGCGGGTACGCCCATCCGCTCAGCCAGGTCAGCCGCCGTGCGCTCGACGCTGTGCTCTAGGCCGCCCAGAATCGCGTACGTCATCACGATGTTCTGCTTCAGGTGCGGCAGTTCGCTTATCCGTTCCTGAAGAGCGGCGAGCTCGGGATACGGGCTTTGGCGTGGCATTGGTCGGGCCCTTCGATGCTGTGCCGGAGCGTCCCGGCATAGTCGGCAGGTGGTAGGCAGCGGCTTCTTCGGACTGCTCCGCCCCAGTGAGGCTGGAGACGATGTGCGGACTCGCCCGGTACTTCTTCGTCCGGCCGATCACCTCTTCCACCAGGAAGATCCTATTCTCGGCGAGCTTCTTGGCGATCCGCCTCGTCGCCTGCGGGGTCAGTCCGAGGAACTCAGCAGCCTCCTTGGCAGTCGCCCCGCCCTTCTCGTACGTCAGGATGGCGCAATAGAAGAAGACCCTGAAGTCGTCGCCGGTGATCCCGGACTCCGCCGACAGCATGTCCTTGACACGCTCGAAGGAGAACTGGCCGTGTCGGCCTCCGAGGTTGTAGGACCGGCGACGAGTAGCCTCCTCCGGCTCCAACAGCTCATGGACCTCACCAGTCGCAGTGTTGACCAGCGCACGGCGGCGTCCGCTGGGCCCCTGATTTGACACCTACGACCCCTGACCTGGGCTTTTCCCTGACCGTGCGAGATTACCACGGGCGACATGTCGCGTGGCGCATCCGAGGGAACTTGGCGATTCCTTCACTGACCACAGACGACATGTCGCCTGTGGTCAGTGAAGGAACTTCAGGGTTCATAGAGCTGCACCCCGCATCATGTCGTCAGCCGTCATCAGAGGAATCTCAGAGTTCCTTCTATGACCATACACGACATGACCATACGCGACATGTATTGGCATCCTCAGATGCCAATATCGGCACTCTGTGATGCTCATATTGGCATCCTCCCCTGCCAATATGAG
>NZ_RIBZ01000192.1:0-27025 GCF_003721215.1 Streptomyces botrytidirepellens | reverse complement strand
CCCGCCACGACCGGCGCGGGCCGAGACCGGCACCCCGCCCGCCATCGTCGGGATGGCGCGGCACGTGGCGGCGCGCAGGTCCACCCCGCCGGCCCCGTCGGGCGGCGGCCTCACCGAGCAGCGCAAGCAGCTGAGCATGCTGCTGGTGCGCACCCATCCCGGCGGAAGCCCGCAGGGCGCCCCCGAAGACGCCGCGCAGCCGGCCGGCTGCCTCACGGCCACCATCCGTGAGGAGATCGAACGCCACGGCGGCAAGGTCTCCGGCGTGATCGGTCCCGTCACCTTCGCCCTGTTCGGCGTTCCCCGTACCGGGGAGGACGACGCGGCCCGCGCCGTGCAGGCCGGGCTGGCCATCCGGGACCGGCTCGGCTGCCGGGGACCGGGCCGCCCAGGCCCCACCGGTCAGGCGCCGGCCCCGGCGCGCGCGGAGACCGCGGTCCGGGTGGCCGTGGCGACCGGCGAGGTGCTCGTCACCTGCGCGGCGGACGGCACCGGTGCGATCCCCGTGGTCAGCGGCGCCGTCCCGGAGAGCTGCATGGAGCTGCTGGAAACCGTGCCCCCGGGCGGCATCCGGGTGTGCGCGGCCACGCGCAGGAGCAGCGAGCGCACCGTCGATTACGAGCCGGTCGAGGAGCCGGGCGGGGGATCCGAACCCGTCGTCGTCCGCCCCGATCACGCCCGTGCGGACGGGCCGCCTGCCCTGATGGGCCGTGAGCGCGAGGTCGAGCAGCTGCGCGGGCTGCTCGACGACGTACGCCGACGGCGGCGTCCCCACTTCCTGACCGTGCTCGGTGAGCCGGGCCTGGGCAAGAGCAGGCTGGTCGCCGAACTCGTCGCCATGGCCGGGCGCGGCTCCGGCGAGTTCACCGTGCTGACCGGGCGCGGATCGTTCCCCGACCGGGGCGCACCGCTGGGCCCCCTCCGGCGGATCGTGGCCGCGGCGGCCGGGATCGAGCCGAGTGACTCCGCCGCCTCGGCGGACGACAAGCTGGCCCACAAGGTCCACCGTCTGTTCGGCACCGGTGAGACGGGCACCGGGATGCTGGCGCGGCTGCGGGAGCTGCTCCGGTCCGAGGGCCAGGATGCGGCCGCCCTGACGGCGGACGGTGAGGTGTGGCGGCGGTTCTTGGCCGAACTCGCCGCGGAGCGGCCCCTGGTGGTCGTCTTCGAGGACGCGCACCTCGCCGACGCGTCTGTGCTGGACTTCATCCAGTGCCTGGGCGACACCGCGGGCACCGTGCCGATGCTCGTGGCGGTGACCGCCCGGCCTGAACTGCTCGACGCCCGGCCGGGCTGGGGCGGTGGCCTGCGCGACGCCCTCACCCTCACCCTGGACCCGCTGTCGGCGGAGGCCACCGCCGGGCTGCTGGCCGCCCTGCTCGCGCGCGATGGGTACACACTGCCGGGCGAGTTGCGGCAGGAGCTGATCACGCGGATCGGCGGGAACCCGCTGTTCGCCGTCGAGTACGCCCATGAGCTGCGGGAGCGGCCCCTGCCCGGATCGGCCGTACCGCCGCTGCCGGAATACGTGCACCGGGTGATCGCGTCCCGGGTGGATACGGTGCCGCCGGATGCCAAGGCCGTGCTGGTCAACGCCTCGGCGCTCGGTGGGGTGTTCTGCGCCGAGAGCGTCGCGGCCGTCGGCGACGGGGACCGGGCGGAAGCCGCGAAGTGGCTGGACTGTCTGGAGCGGCGCGACCTCCTGCGGCGCTCTCGGCACGGTTCCCCGGCCGGGGAAACCCAGTACGCCTTCCGGTATCCGGCCATCCGCGATGTGGTGGACTCGCTGGTTTCCCCCTCGATGCGCGAGGAAAAGCTGCGGCGTGCGGTCTCCTGGAGTGACCGGACACCGTGATTCTCCCGGAGTGGGACGACCTGAATTCCTTGGCGAGCGACGTTCGGGTGACGGTTACCCGCCGATGGAAACGAGGAACTGGGTAAGCGCTGCGGAATCGCATACCGTCGGATGCACCGGCGGCGGAAAAGCGCGCTGAATACTCAGGAAAACACTGAGTGCGAGGCCGGACCATAGCGATGGTCGGAGCGCTCGGGCGGTGTGATCCTCCCGTTCTCGCCCGCGATTGTCCGCGGCAGCCGACTCCGCTCCCGCGTGGAAAGGAATAGTTGTGCGCATTCTGTGCAGCATCGCGCTGTCGCCCTCGAACGCGCGTGCCCTGCTTCCCCTGGCACGGGCGGCGGCCGAGGCGGGCCACGAGGTCCTGGTGGTTTCGCCGCCGGAGATGGCCGATGTGTTCGACGGTGAGCCGATGCGGGTCAAGCCGCTGTTCACCGACATGGCCGAGATCGTGCTCCGCCTGCTTCAGGAGAAGCGGATCGAGGCGATGCCCAGTGATCCGTTCGCGCCCGAGACGCTCGTCGCCACCTCCTGCGGGCCGCACGTCACGGACGCCTACCGGCAACTGCTGGAGGCCGCCCACGAGTTCCGCCCGGACATCGTGCTGCGCAGCGGTGTCGAGTTCGCCGGCTACCTGGTCGCCGAGACGCTCGGCATCCCGCACGTCACCGCCCCATCGGGTGGCGGGCAGTATCTGGACCCCAAGCTGGTGCTGGCGGAGCTGAACGAGCGCCGCTCGGAGCTGGGCCTGCCCGCCGGGGCCGAGCCGGAGGCCATCTACGCCAACGGCCGCTTCGACTGCATGCCGCCGGACTACTCGTTCGCCACCTACGACATCCCGGACACCTTCGCCTACCAGCAGCCGTCGAGCATCGTCCGCGACGAGACCGGGCCCGAGTGGCTTCAGGACATCCCCACCGACCGCCCGCTGGTCGTGGTGTCCAGCACCAACGTGTTCGCCTCGGTGATGTCCAGCAGTGTGTTCCCGCGCATCCTGGGCCTGTTCTTCGACGGACTGGTCGCCGGGCACATGTTCGAGGGTATGGGCGACGTCCAGGTCGATCCCGCCGTCATGGTCGACGCCCTGATGCAGGGCGACGCCAACCCCCTCAACGCGATCGTCAAGGGACTGTCCGAAGTGGACTGCACCGCGATCGTCGCCACCCGTGGCATGCCGCTCAACCAGGACGTCGTCGGCGACAACATACGGGTCTTCGAGCGCATCCCGCAGCCGCTGCTGCTGGAGAGCGCCCAGCTGCTGTTCACCCACGGCGGCTACAACAGCGTCCGCGAAGCGGTCAGGGCCGGCGTGCCGATGGCCGTGCTCCCCGAGGTCAGCGACCAGCTGCACAACGCCAACCGGGTCGAGGAACTCGGGCTCGGGCTACGCGTCCCCGCGGCGAACGCGGACGCCGTCGCCGAGACCTGCACCCGGCTGCTGGAGGACCCGAGGTTCGCCCAGCAGGCGCGCAAGGCCCAGCGGCGCATGCTCTCGCTGCCTCCGGTGGACGCCGCCGTCGACCATCTCGCACGACTCGTCGGCTGACACACGGAACACGGCCGATTCACCTTACGAAAGATTGGAGACGGGCAGATGGAAGCGCAGTTCCTTCAGGCGTTCTACGACCTGGCCTCGTGGATACGACTGTCCCCGCTGCTGAACAACGGGCCGTACCTGCCGTTCTCCGTGGTCTCACTGCGGCCGAGCGCCATGATCAAGGTGCTGGACGACATCGCCCTGCGGGACCGCAAGGTCCTCCTGGAGTGCGGCAGCGGCACCTCGACGGTGATGTTCGCACGGATGATGGCGCAGCGTGGCTACGGGCACATGCTGTCGCTGGAGCACGACGGGGAGTGGGCCGACCGGGTCGCCACGCAGCTGGCCGCCGAGGGCCTTTCCGAGGTGGCGACGGTCATCCACGCGCCGCTGGAGGAGCACCCCGCCGCGGTGAAGCACGTGGACTGGTACGCGCCCAAGACGGTCACCGAAGAGGTCGGGGCCTACACCGAGAAGCACGGCCCGGTCGACCTGCTGCTGGTGGACGGGCCACCCGGCTGGGAGCGGGGGCGCACGATGGCCCGCTACCCCGCGGTCCCGGTGCTGTGGGACTTCCTCGCCCCCGGGGCGAGCGTGCTGCTCGACGACGTGAACCGCGCCGGGGGCAAGGAGATCACCGAGCGGTGGAAGGAGGAGTGCGGGCTCGACATGCAGCTCGACCCCTTCGGTACCCGCGGCGCCTTCGGCACCGTCCCCGTCTGACCACCTGGACATTCGCACCGCACCGAGGAGGAAACGCTCATGCTGGCCATGAACGGCGGGCCGAAAGTGCGCACCGCGCCCTTTCCCGACTGGCCGCAGTTCGACGACTCGGAGCGCGCAGCCGTGGTGCGGGCGCTGGACCAGGGGTCCTGGTGGCGCCACGGCGGCAAGGAAGTGGACCTCTTCGAAAAAGAGTTCGCCGAGTTCCACGACGCGCCCGCCGCGCTCGCGGTGACCAACGGTTCACATGCTCTCGAACTCGCGCTGGAGGTCATCGGGCTGCGGCCCGGTGACGAGGTGATCGTGCCCGCGTACACGTTCATCGCCACCTCCACCGCGGTCCAGCGCCGTGGCGGGATCCCCGTGCCGGTGGACGTGGACCCCGTCACCTTCTGCCTGGATCCCGCCGGACTCGAAGCGGTGGTGACCGAACGCACCCGGGCGGTCATCCCGGTCCACATCGGCGGCCACATCGCCGACATGGACGCCATCACCGCCTGGGCGGACCCCCGTGGGATCACGGTGATCCAGGACGCGGCGCAGGCGCACGGCGCCAGGTGGCGCGGCCGGGGACTCGGCCAGCTCGGCTCCATGGCCACCTTCTCCTTCCAGGAGACCAAGGTCGTGACCGCCGGCGAGGGCGGCGCCCTGCTGCTGCCGACCGAGGAGAGCTACGAGGACGCGCGCACGCGCCACAACTGCGGCCGGGCCCGCGACCTGAGCCNAGGACGCGCGCACGCGCCACAACTGCGGCCGGGCCCGCGACCTGAGCCTGCGCACCGCCTCGTCCAACTACCGAATGTCCGAGCTCACCGGGGCGGTGCTCCGGGTGCAGCTCGGCCGCCTCGCCGCGCAGACGGAGCAACGCGAGCGCCGGCACGAGAAGCTCGCCGCGGCACTGTCCGGCATCCCCGGGATCATCCCCCAGGGGCGCGACGAACGGTGCACCGTCAATCCGCACTACATGACCATGTTCGTCCTGGACCCCGGGGAACTCGGCGGCCTGGACCGGGACACCGTGGCCCACGCCCTGCTCGCGGAGGGCATCCCCGCCTTCGGCGGCAACCCGGCGATCCACCGCACCGAGGCGTTCTGGACCGCCAGGACCGGCGACGAATCGGTCGAGGACATCGCCCGGCGCTGCCCGAACGCGGAGCGGCTCGGACATCGCGGACTCATGATCCCGCACCAGGTCCTGCTGGGCGGGGACCAGGAGATCGATGACGTCGTGGAGGGCGTGGCCAAAGTCCTCGCCGAACTTCCGCGCAGCGGCGCAGGACAGCCCTGACAAGACCGGATGCCCCGAACAACCATGCCCTGAGCGGCGGTTTCACAGGATGGGAAGACTCAAGCGATGACTAGCGAAAACCCGGCAGGCCGCAGTTTCGAAGTCCTTGTCGTCGGCAACGGCGTGCTGGGCCTGTCCCTGGGCCTGGCCCTCGCCCGGCGCGGCACCAGGGTCGCCGTGCTCGGCCGGGGAGACCGGCCGTGGGCCGCCTCCACCGCTGCGGGTGCCATGCTCGGCGCGTTCGGCGAGGTGACCACGACGCTCCTCAAGAGCGAACAGGGCCGCGGCAAGCTCGACCTCGGCGTACAGGCGAGCAAGCTCTGGGCCGACTGGCTCGCCGGGCTCGCCGAGGACACCGGGAAGACCGAGGACCTCCGCGTCGCCGACGGCACGGTCATGCTGCTCAACTCCGTCGGCGTCCCCGGCATCGACTCCGCCAACTACACGGCCATCCGGGAGACCCTCGAGCGGTACGAGGAGCCGTACGAGGACATCGACCCGGCCGACGTCGAGTGGCTCGACCCCAACCCGACCACCCGCCCGTTGATGGGCATGTTCGTGCCCGGTGAGCACGCGGTGAACGCGGACGGTCTGCTGGAGCGGCTCGAGGACGCGTACGTCAAGGCCGGCGGCGTGCTGGTCGCCGGGTTCGGCGAGGAGCTGGTGACGTCCGGCGGCAAGATCACCGGCGTCCGGCTCACCACGGGCGACACCGTCTCCGCCGGCCAGGTGGTGCTCGCCGCCGGCGCCGCCTCCCAGGCCCTGCTCGACACCGTGCCCGGCGTCGCCGCCCGCATACCGCGGCTGTGCGCCGGAGTCGGCGTCTCCGTCGTGGCCCGCATCGACCCGGACAAGCCCGCCCCGACCAGCGTGCTGCGCACGCCGAACCGCGCCTTCGCCTGCGGCCTGCACCTGGTGCCGCGCGGCCGCGGCGAGGTCTATCTCGGCGCCACGAACGCGATCGAGCCGGAGCCGGCGGACGCGCCGAGCATCCGCGACACCACCTTCCTGCTGCACTGCGCACTGCGCCAGCTGCGCAGGGACCTCGACGCCAGTGGCATGGCGAAGGTCCAGGTCGGCAACCGTCCCGTGGCCTTCGACGGCTTCCCGCTCATCGGCGAGACCAGCCTGGACGGCCTGTGGATGATGACCGGCACCTACCGCGACGGCCTCCACCTGTCGCCGCTGCTCGCCCAGGAGATGACCCGCCGCCTGCTCGGCGAGGAGCCGGAGCACGACCTGAGCACGTTCAGCCCGGTTCGCGCGCCGATCCAGGCGCAGAGCCGTGCGGACATCGTGGACACCGCCGTGGTGCACCTGCTCGCCACCGGCTACGAGGACGAGTGGACCATCCCGAACGCCTGGCCGAAGGTCATCGAGGCCCAACTGCGCGCTGACTACGCCAAGTTCGCCGACGAGGTGGACGACGACTACACGCCGCCCGCCGAGATCCTCGCCAAGGCCCGGATGAACCCCGAGTTCCTCAAGACGATCCGCGAGTACTACACGGCCGTCCGGTCCGCGGTCTGATCCGTTCCGGCCGGATGCGCAGCGCCAGGGCCAGGACGAGGCCCGGCACACCGCACACAGTACCCAGCACTCAGCACCCAGGACGAGGACAAGGAGCGCGCAAGCATGAGCCGACCCGAACTCCCCACCGAAGTCGACCTGCTCGTCGTCGGTAGCGGCCCGGTAGGATCGGCCATCGCTCGCAGAGTCCACGAAGCGGTCCCGTCCGCGCGGATCCTCATGGCTGACCTGGGCCCGCGCCTGACCGGGGAAGCCGGTCTGCACCTGAGCAACCTCCCCGCCCAGGAGCGGGGGGAGTTGCAGGCCAAGTCCCAGGGGCGCGATCCCCGGACCGCGCCGGGCGAGGACCAGGCGCTGGTCAAGAAGTACGCCGACCGCGGCACGCACCTGGTCGCACCACGGCATGAGGAGCAGCCGGAACAGGAGGGCATGCCCGCCGCGGTGATGTCCAGCAACGTCGGCGGCATGGGTGTCCACTGGGCGTGCACCGCCCCGCGTCCGCTCGACAGCGAGCGCGTCCCGTTCCTCCCCGAGGAGGAACTCGACGCCGCGCTGGGGGTGGCCGAGGACCTCCTCTCGGTCACCCAGGATGCCTTCGAGGACACCGCGGGCGGTCAGCTCGTACTCAAAACGCTGAGCGAACTGTTCGACGGCGACTACCCCGACGGCAGGCATGTCCAGCCCATGCCGCTCGCCTGCACCCCGCGCTCCGGGGCGCTGCCGCGATGGGCGGGCCCGGACGTGGTCCTCGGGCCCCTCGCCCACGGTGGCGACGGCCGGTTCGGGATCATGGCGGACACCATCTGCCGCCGCGTGCTGTTCGAGGACGGCCGGGCCGTCGGCGCGGTGCTGCAACACCTCCCCAGCGGCACGGAGTTCAAGGTGAGGGCCCGAGCCGTGGCGGTGGCCGCGGACGCGCTGCGCACCCCGCAGCTGCTGTGGGCCTCCGGCATCCGGCCGCACGCGCTCGGCCGCTACCTCAACGACCAGCCCAAGACGGTGAGTTCCGTGCAGGTCAAGGACGGTCCCGCCGCGGGGATCGAGGCGCGCGGCTCGGTGGACTTCACCGGCGACATCCGCGACCTGGAGACCGGCCGGTTCTGGGTGCCGTTCGCCGACCCCGGCAGGACGAGCCACGGGCAGGTCATGACGCTGGACACCTCGCCGATCGACGGCGTCGATCCGGAGCTGTTCGTCGGCATGGTCTGGTACGGGGCCAAGGAGATCCAGGCGAGCGACCGGGTGGAGTTCTCCACCACCGAGGCCGACGCCTACGGGATGCCGAAGATGACCATCCACTACTCGCTGACCGAGCGCGACCGTGAGGGGATCGCACGCGCCCGGGCCGACCAGGAGAAGATCGCGGCCAGGCTGGGCGACTTCCTGCCCGGCAACGAACCGGAACTGTTCCCGGCCGGCAGCTCCAAGCACTACCAGGGGACGGTCCGCATGGGCGCGGCGGACGACGGCACCTCGGTCTGCGACTCGTTCTCCCGCGTGTGGGGTTTCGAGAACCTCTACGTCGGCGGCAACGGAGTCATCCCCACCTCCACCGCCGTCAATCCGACGCTGACCAGCGTGGCCCTGGCCGTCCGCGCCGCGGAATCGATCAGCGCCCTGCTCGCCCGCGAGAACTGTTGACCCCGGACCCGACCCCCGAGAAAACGAGGTGGCTGCCCGTGCGCCGGCACAACATCGCTGTCATCGGCACCGGTTACGTAGGGCTGACCGCCGGTGCCTGTCTGGCCTCGCTGGGGCACCGGGTGGTGTGCGCGGACGTGGACCCGGCCAAGGTCGAGCGGCTGTCCCGCGGCGAGGTGACGATCCGGGAGGAGTCCCTCCCCGAACTCGTGCGCGCCGGCCTCGACTCCGGCCTGCTGACCTTCGTCCTGGGCGCCGGGGAAGCGGTACGCGAGGCGGACACGGTGTTCTCTTGCGTCGGCACACCGATGAGCCAGGACGGTGATCTGGACATGACCGCGGTGGACGCGGTCATCGATGAGATCCGGGACCGGCTGCGTCCCGGCTGCGTACTGGTCACCAAGTCCACCGTGCCGGTGGGCACCGCGGCGCGGCTGACCCGGCGGCTCGGCCGCCCGGACGTGCAGGTGGCGAGCAACCCGGAGTTCCTGCGCGAGGGCACCTCCGTACACGACTTCCTGCACCCCGACCGCGTCGTGGTCGGGGCCGAGTCCCGCGAGGCCGCCGAGCACGTGGCCGCCCTCTACGCGAAGCTGGACGCCCCGATGATGATCACCGACGCCGCGAGCGCCGAGCTGATCAAGTACGCGGCGAACTGCTTCCTCGCGGTGAAACTGTCCTACGTCAACGTCATCGCGGAACTGTGCGAGCGGGTGGGCGCCGACATCGGACAGGTCACCACCGCCCTCGGCATGGACCACCGGATCGGCGGCGCGTTCCTGCGGCCCGGCCCCGGCTGGGGCGGCTCGTGCCTGCCCAAGGACACCCGCGCCATGCTCAGGACCGCCGAGTCCGCGGACATCGACTTCCGGCTGCTGCGTGCCGCCATCGACGCCAACGTCCACCAGCGCGAGCGCATCACCGACAAGATCGCGCGAGTCTGCGGCACCGACTCCGCGGCCCCGCTCGACGGCGTCCGGCTCGGTGTACTCGGGCTCACCTTCAAGGCGGGTACCGACGATCTGCGGGACTCCCCGGCGACCGCCATCGCCCAGGAACTGTCCCGGCTCGGCGCCGAACTCGTCGCCTACGACCCGGCGCTGAGTACGGGCAGCCACCCGCCGGAGCCGGTGCCCGGCGTCACCATCGTCGACGACCCGTACCAGGCGGCCAAGGGCGCGGCGGGCCTGGTGCTGTTCACCGAATGGCCGGAATTCCGTGACCTGGACTGGGGCCGCATGGCCGCCGTCCTGGACCGGGCGGTGATCGTGGACACCCGCAACCACCTCGACCCCGAAGCGCTGCGCGCGGCCCGGATCGCCTGGCACGGAGTAGGCGTACGCCCGGTCGTGCACCCCGCCCCCGGGCTTCCGTCGCCCGAGCCTCGCTGACGGGTCACACCCCCGACACCTTCGTCCCCGGTTCAAGGAAAGGTTCGCCCCGATGAGGGTTCTGTGCAGTATCACCGGATCGACCTCGCACGCGCGTGCCTCGCTTCCGCTGGTGCGCGCGCTCGCGGAGGCCGGGCACGACGTCCTCGTGGTCACCGCGGCCCAGCTGGTGCCCGTGTTCGACGGCGAGGCCGCGCGGGTGACAGGGGTGTTCACCGACATCACCCAGCAGGGCATGCGGCTGCTCCTGGAGGGCAGGCTGCCGATCCCGGCGGAGTTCAGCCGCTTCGCCCACGACCTGTGGGCCACCCTGGGCTGCGGTCCCCAGCTCCACGAGGCGTACGGCCTGCTGCTGCCGATCGCCCGCGACTTCCGGCCCGACGTCATCCTCCGTGACGGCTATGAGTTCGCCGCCCTGCTCGCAGCGGAGGCGCTGGGCGTCCCGCACGTCCCGGCTCCGTCGGGCTCCGGGCAGTTCCTCGACCCCGAGCTGATTCTGCCGATGCTGAACGACCGTCGCCGGGAGGCCGGCCTGCCCCCGGCGGACGACCCGGTGTCGGTGTACCGGCACGGGCGGTTCGACTGCATGCCGGTGACGTACTCCTTCGCCCGCCCCGTCGCCCCCGAGGCGGTGGCCTACCGGCAGCCGCGCACCGTCACCCGCGGCGAGACCCTGCCCGACTGGCTGCACGAGCTGCCCGCCGACCGGCCGCTGGTCCTCGCCTCTCTCGGCACCGGACTGCCCGGCACCGTACTGGGCTTCCTGGACAAGGCCCGTCAGATCGGCGCTCCCGTCCCCGAGTACGATCCGGCCGAACCGTTGAACACCGTCGTCCGGGCGCTGTCCACCGTGGACTGCTCGGCCGTGGTGTCCACCCTCGGCATGCCGGTGGACGAGGACCTGGCCGCGGACAACGTGCGGGTGGTCGACCGCTTCCCGCAGCAGCTTCTGCTGGAACGGGCGGCGCTGTTCCTCACCCACGGCGGCTACAACAGCATCCGGGAGTCCGTACGCGCCGGAGTGCCGATGGCCGTACGGCCCATGTTCGGCGACCAGAAGTACAACGCCGAGCGGGTAGCGGAGCTCGGCCTTGGCGCACACGTGTCCGAACGCGGCCCGGAGGCTATGGCGCAGGCGTGCCACCGGCTGCTCGACGACCCGCCGGTGACCGCCGTGGCGCAGCGCGCTCAGAAGGAGATGCTCGCACTGCCCGGCGTCGAGGTCGCCGTGGCTCATCTTGAGCGCCTGGCCTCCTGACTCACTCCCTCCTCGTCGCCGCCCAGGCGGCCAACTCTTCTCCCGCTACTGAATTCGGAACAAGGTTTTCCTTAGTGCCGCTCAATTCCTTGTAGGGAATCCACGAGTCGCCCGTCCGGATAATCGGACAGCACCGGGTGATTCTCGCCATCGGCGACCACCCCCTGGCATCCGCGCGCCCGCATGGGCGGCGACCGTACGGGCCAGGAGCCACCTCCACCGTTCACCCCGGCTCCGCCCCGACACAGCGGGAGAAAACGTGTCCGATCACGCTCGTACCACCTCGTCTGTCCCCCTGTTCTCAGGAGCGGGCCTGCCCCGGCCCTGGGTGCTCTGCGGGCGCGACGCGGACGCGGTACGGGACCAGGCCCGTGTGCTCCGCACCTGGCTGGACGAGCGTGTGGGGTGGTACCCCGAAGCTGTCGGGCGGGGCCTGCTGCGGACCACCCCCGGCACTTTGCCGTACCGGGCCGTGATCGTCGGCGAGGAGCCGGACGCATTCCTCGCCGGTCTCGACGCCCTCGTCGCGGGCACCGCGGCGGCGCCGCAGGTCACCGAGGGCAGTCACCAGGGCGAGCCGGGCGGCCCGGTGTTCGTCTTCCCCGGGCACGGCTCCCCACGGCCCGGCATGGCACGCGAACTGGCGGAGTGCTCACCGGTCTTCGCCGCCCGGCTGCGGGAGTGCGCCGACGCGTTCGCCCCGTACCTGGGCTGGCCGCTGCCGGACACGCTGAACACCCCGGAAACGCCGACCGGGCGGTGCGACGACGTACCCGCGCCCATGCTTCCCGACGCCGCGGAGTCCGCCGCCCTGTTCTCGGTCATGGTGTCGTTGGCCGCGATGTGGCGGGCCGCCGGGGTGGAACCCGGCGCGGTGGCCGGAATCGGCCTCGGCGAGATCGCCGCGGCTCACGTCGCGGGCCTGCTGTCGCTCGACGACAGCGCCCGCGTGATCGCAGGAGCGGACCGGCCGCGGACACCGGGCGACGGCCCGGCGGACATCACACCGCGCGGCGCCCGTGTTCCGTTCTACTCCTCCGCCACCGGCGGCCGGTGGCAAGGCCACGGACCGGACGCCGCCCATGGGATCCGGAATCCGGGCGAGCCCGGCCGGCTCCAGGACGCCACCGCCGCCGCACTCGAAGACGGCCACAGCTACTTCCTCGAAGTCGGCCCGCACCCGCTGCTGACCTCCGAACTCGAAGCCGCCATCGAACGATCCGGCAGGCTCGCCGTCGCCCGGGCGACCCTGCGGTGCGGCGAGAGCGGCCCGGCCCGCTTCCTGCACGCCGTGGCGGAGTACTACGCCACGGGCGGTACGCCCGACTGGGCCGCCGTCCTCGGGGAGACCGGCACCGATCCGATGGAACTGCTGATGAATCTGCCGAAGCAACCTCCGGCCGAACTTCCGGGGCAGTCGACGGACGAGTACGGCACGGGACGCGCGAACCGAACAGGGGGGCCGACGGCCCGGGATCCAGAAGCCGCCGTGTCCGCCGACGCCGGCACACCGCCGGACGACGCGATCGCCGTCGTGGGCCTCTCCTGCCGCCTGCCAAAGGCGGCGGACCCGGGAGCGTTCTGGCAGGCCCTGCGGTCCGGCGCGAGCGCCATCGAGGAGGCGCCGCCCGGCCGATGGGAAACACACGCCGCGGTCCCCGGGACGTCCGGCATCCGCTGGGGCGGGTTCCTCGACCACGTCGACCGGTTCGACCCGGGCTTCTTCGGAATCTCACCCCGCGAAGCCACCACGATGGACCCGCAGCAACGGCTGACCATGGAACTCAGCTGGGAGGCCCTGGAGGACGCGGGAATCGTTCCCGGAACGCTCAGGGGCAGCGACTGCGCCGTCTTCGTGGGCGCCATCGCGGACGACTACGCCACACTGACCCGCCGGCAGGGGACCGACGCCCTCACCCGGCACAGCCTGACCGGCCTCCACCGCAGCATCATCGCCAACCGCGTCTCCTACTTCATGGGCCTGCACGGGCCGAGCCTGACCGTGGACACCGGCCAGTCGTCGTCGCTGGTCGCGGTACACCTGGCCTGCGAGAGCCTGCGCACAGGCACCTCCACCCTGGCCATCGCGGGCGGTGTCAACCTGAACCTGCTCGCCGACGGCACCGCCGCCGTCGAGAAGTTCGGCGGCCTGTCGCCCGACGGCCGGTGTTTCACCTTCGACGCCCGGGCCAACGGCTACGTCCGGGGCGAGGGCGGCGGCCTGGTCGTCCTCAAGCCCCTGAAGAAGGCGCTGGCCGACGGCGACTCCATCCACTGCGTGATCCTCGGCAGCGAGGTCAACAACGACGGCGGTGGTGACGGTCTCACCACGCCGAACCCCCGCGCCCAGCAGGAGGTCCTCCGCCTGGCCTACGAGCGGGCCGAAGTGGACCCGGCACAGGTCCAGTACGTGGAACTGCACGGCACCGGGACCAAGGCCGGCGACCCCGTCGAGGCAGCCGCCCTCGGCGCGGTCCTGGGAGCCGCCCGTCCCGCCGACCGCCCGCTCGCCGTGGGCTCGGCCAAGACCAACGTCGGCCACCTCGAAGGCGCTGCCGGAATAGTCGGGCTCATCAAGACGGCACTCGCCATCCGCCACCGCGAGCTGCCACCAAGCCTGAACCACGAAACCCCCAACCCCGCCATCCCCCTCGACACGCTGCGCCTGCGCGTGCAGCGCGAACTGGGCGCATGGGAATACCCCGAACGGCCGCTCGTGGCCGGCGTGAGCGCCTTCGGCATGGGCGGTACCAACTGCCACCTGATCCTGGCCGAAGGCCCCGCCGCCCAGGACCGCCCGGCCGCTCTCCTGCCGTCGCGGCCCGAGCCGGGAGAACCCGTCGGGAGCACCGCCGCCGCCACCGACGGGTCGCGTCCCTCCCTCCCCTGGGTGATCTCCGGCAGGACCGAGACCGCCCTGAGGGCCCAGGCCAGGCGGCTGCGGGCGCACGTCCGGGACCACGCCGAGCTGGAGCCGTCCGACCTCGGCTTCTCGCTGGCCACCACCCGTGCCGACTTCCCCTGCCGCGCGGCCGTCCTCGCCACCGACCGTGACGGCTTCCTGCGGGGCCTGGACGCCCTTGCCGACGGTGGCACCGCCCACGGTGTCCTACGCGGCACGGGACCGGCCGGTGACCGGGCGGTCTTCGTCTTCCCGGGCCAGGGCTCGCAGTGGGCCGGTATGGCAGTCGAACTGCTCGACTCCTCCCCGGTCTTCGCCGCCCGCATGCGGGAGTGTGCCGATGCGCTCGCCCCCCACGTGCCGTGGTCCCCGGAGGACGTCGTGCGCGGGGTGCCGGGCGCCCCCGGTCTTGACCGCGTCGACGTGGTCCAGCCGGTGCTGTGGGCGGTGATGGTCTCCCTGGCCGCCCTCTGGCGCTCGTACGGGGTCGAGCCCGCGGCCGTGGTCGGCCACTCCCAGGGCGAGATCGCCGCCGCCTGCGTGGCGGGTGCCCTCTCCCTGGAGGACGCCGCCTGCGTGGTGGCCCTGCGCAGTCAGGTGCTCGCGGACCTCGCGAGCCGGGGCGGCATGGTGTCCGTCGGGCTTCCCCTCGACGAGATCACCGGCAGGCTGGAGCCGTGGGGCCCACGGTTGTCCGTCGCCGTGGTCAACGGCCCCGGCTCCGTGGTCGTCTCCGGCGACCCGGAAGCACTGGACGACCTCGTGCGGACGCTGGCCGCCGACCGCGTCCGGACCCGCAGGCTCCCGGTCGACTACGCATCGCACTCCACCCAGATGGAGGAGATCCGTACCAGACTCCTGGACACGCTGCCCGACATCACACCGACCCCGACGGACATCCCGTTCCACTCGTCGATGGAGGGCGGACCGCTCGACCCCTCGGCACTGGACGCCGGGTACTGGTACAGCAGCCTGCGGCACACCGTCCGCTTCGACCAGGCCGTGGAGGGACTCCTCGGCCAGGGCCACCGGATCTTCATCGAGATGAGCCCGCATCCCGTCCTGGGGACGGGCGTGGGCGAAACCGCGGAAGCGGCCGGTCACGAGGCCGTCTACGTGGGCTCGCTCCGCCGGGATGAGGGCGGCCTCGACCGGTTCGTCACCTCGCTCGCCACGGCACACGTCCACGGCTCCACCGTCGACTGGTCCGCCGTGTTCGCCACCGCGCTCACCGACCGGCGCCCCCGCCGGGTCCCGCTGCCGACCTACGCCTTCCAGCGCCGGCGCTACTGGCTGCCCGAGACCGCCACGGCCGACGGCCCGGCCCTCCGGCTACCGGCCGCCGGCGGCCACGCGGACGCCGTACCCGCCGAGTCCCCCGACGCCGCCGACGCCGCCGAACACGCCGAATCCGACGGACCGTCCTGGGCACACCGGACGGCCGGCCTGTCCCGGGCGAAGCGGCAACGGACAGCGCTGGAACTGGTCCGAGCCCATGTCGCCGCCGTCGCCGGCTACCCCTCGCCGGAAGCGGTCCAGCCCGGCCTCACCTTCAAGGAACTGGGCCTCGAATCGCTCACCTTGGTCGAGCTGCGCAACCAGCTCACCACCGCGACCGGACTACGGCTCGAGACCGCCGTGGCCATCGACCATCCCACCCCCACCGCGCTCGCCGGCCACCTCGCGTCGCTGGCCGCCGAATCGCCGCAGGCCCCCACCGCACCGACCGCCGCCACACCCGCCGCCGACGAACCCATCGCCATCGTCGGCATGAGTTGCCGGCTTCCCGGAGACGTGGACTCCCCGGAGGAGCTGTGGCGGTTCGTCACCGCCGGAGGCGACGCGGTCTCCCCGTTCCCGGCCGATCGCGGCTGGGACACCGACAGCCTGTACGACGCCGCTCCGGGCCGTCCGGGCAAGTCCACCACCCGGCACGGCGGCTTCCTCCACCAGGCCGCCGAGTTCGACGCCGACTTCTTCGGGATCTCCCCGCGTGAAGCCCTCGCCATGGACCCGCAGCAGCGGCTGCTGCTGGAGACCGCCTGGGAAGCCTTCGAAAGCGCGGGGATCGACCCCGCGTCCCAGCGGGGCAGGGCGAACGGTGTCTTCGCCGGGGTCATGCACAACGACTACGGCCCGCGCCTGCACGAGGCGACGGAAGGCACCGAAGGGCACGCCCTGACCGGCACGTCCAACAGCGTCGCCTCCGGCCGCCTCGCCTACACCTTCGGCTTCGAAGGACCGGCGGTCACCGTGGACACCGCCTGCTCGTCGTCCCTGGTCGCCCTGCACCTCGCCTGCCAGGCCCTGCGCCAGGGCGAGTGCGACATGGCGCTGGCGGGCGGTGCGACGGTCATGTCGACCCCCGGCATGTTCGTCGAGTTCAGCCAGCAGCGTGGCCTCTCCGCCGACGGCCGCTGCAAGCCCTTCGCCGCGGCCGCCGATGGCACCGGCTGGGCCGAAGGCGCGGGCATGCTGCTCGTCGAACGCCTCTCCGACGCCCGCCGCCGCGGCCACCACGTGCTGGCCGTCGTACGGGGCAGCGCGGTCAACCAGGACGGCGCGTCCAACGGCCTGACCGCCCCCAATGGCCCCTCACAGCAGCGCGTGATCCGCCAGGCCCTCGCCAACGCCGGGCTGAACCCGGCCGAGGTCGACGCCGTAGAAGCCCACGGCACCGGAACCACCCTGGGCGACCCGATCGAAGCCGACGCCATCATCTCGGCGTACGGAAGCGGACGGGACGAGGACCAGCCGCTGTGGCTGGGCTCCCTCAAGTCCAACGTCGGGCACACCCAGGCGGCGGCGGGCGTGGCCGGCGTCATCAAGATGGTGCTGGCGATGCGGAACGGCGTGCTGCCGCGCACGCTGCACATCAACGAGGCCACCCCGTACGTGGACTGGTCGGCCGGCACCGTACGGCTGCTGACCGAGCCCGTGGCGTGGCCGGAGGCCGACCGCCCCCGGCGGGCGGGGGTGTCGTCGTTCGGCATCAGCGGCACCAACGCCCACACCATCATCGAACAAGCCCCCGAGGCCGAGCAGCCCGCCGGTGTCGCGGAGGAGCGGCCCTGGACGGCACCTGTGGTGCCCTGGGTGCTGTCCGGCCGCAGCGAGCAGGCCGTACGGGCGCAGACCGCGCGGCTCGCGGCGTTCCTCGACGGGGAGCCCGGCGCTTCCGCCGCCGACCTCGGCCTGTCGCTGGCGACCACGCGCGCGGCGTTCGAGCACCGCGCGGTGGTGCTGGGCACCGACTACGACGCCCTGCGAGCGGGTGTCTCGACACGGGCCCACGATGGCGCCCTCATGGTCTCCGGCGTGGTCACGGAGGGCCGTACGGGCTGGATGTTCACCGGGCAGGGCAGCCAGCGCATCGGCATGGGGCGCGAACTGTACGGCGCCTACCCGGCCTTCGCCGAGGCCCTGGACGAGGTGTGCGAACACCTCCAGGCCGCGCTGGACGGCGCCACGGAGTTCCCGGTCCCCGTACGGGAGGTGCTGTTCGCGGCGGCGGGCTCCGCCGAGGCGGAACTGCTGGACCACACCGGCTACGCCCAGACGGCACTGTTCGCCGTCCAGGTCGCGCTCGTGGAACTGTTGCGGTCGTGGGGCACCGCCCCGGACGTGGTGCTGGGGCACTCGGTCGGTGAGTTCGTCGCCGCGTACACCGCGGGTGTCTTCGGAGTGGCCGACGCCGCCCGGCTGGTGGCAGGCCGTGCGCGGCTCATGCAGGCGCTCCCCTCGAACGCCGGGGGCTCGGGAAGCGATTCCGCCGAGGGCGGTGGTGGGCGACGCGTCGGTGGGGCGATGGCCGCCATCGAGGGATCCGAGGACGAGGTCGCCGAGATCCTCACCGGGCTGGGCGCGCACATCGCGATCGCGGCCGTCAACGGCCCGAGGTCGGTCGTGGTCTCCGGTGACGAGGTCGCGGTCGAACGGGCCATGGCCACCGCGCGTGAACAGGACCGCCGGGCGTCCCGGCTGCGGGTGAGCCACGCGTTCCACTCGCCGCTGATGGAGCCGATGCTGGCGGAGTTCGCCGAGATCGCGGCGAGCATCACCTACCGGCAGCCGAACCTCCCGGCCCTCAGCACGGTCACCGGTGGGCTGGTCAGCGAAGAGGACTGGGCGACCCCCGACTACTGGGTGCGCCAGGTACGCCGTCCGGTCCGCTTCCACGACGCCCTCGAGAACGCCACCGGCACCCAGGGCGTCACCCGCCTGCTGGAGGTCGGTCCTGACCCCGTCCTGACCACGCTCGCTCAGTCCGCCCTGGACGTAGCGGCCGTGTCGGCGCTGCGCGAGGGGTGCGACGAGGCCGTGACCGTGCTGACGGCGGTGGCCGAGCTGTTCGTCCGCGGAGTCGAGGTCGACTGGGGCGCGTACTTCGCCGGGGCCGGTGGGCGGCGGGTGGACCTGCCGACGTACGCCTTCCAGCGGCAGCGGTTCTGGCTGCCGGACCTGGCCGTCTCGCGGCGGGACGCGCCCGGCACGGCCGACGGTGGCGAGGCCGCCTTCTGGGATCTGGTCGAGCGGGGCGACGCCGATGCGCTGGCCGGGCGGCTCGGCGTCGGGCCGGCCGCGCCCCTGGACGCGGTGCTGCCGATGCTGTCGGACTGGCGCAAGCGGCAGCGGGAGCAGTCCGAGCTGGCGGGCCGGCAGTACCGGATCACGTGGAAGCCCGTGCCACGCCGGGCCACCGCCCGGCTGTCGGGCACCTGGCTGGTGGCGGTCCCGTCGGAGACCGGCGCCGCATACGACGATGTGGTCCAGGCGTTGCGGGCGTCCGGCGCGGAAGTGATCGTCGTGCCGGTGGCCGACGCGGACACCCGGGAGTCGCTGGCCACCCGGTTCCGCGCCGAGGACGCCGAGCCCACGGGTGTGGTGTCCCTGCTGACGAGCACGGTCACGACGCTGCTTCTGGTGCAGGCGCTGGCCGATTCCGGGACCGGGGCGCGTGTGTGGTGTGTGACCCGCTCCGCGGTGTCGCTCGGTTCGGGTGAGCGGTTGGCGAATCCGGAGGGGGCCCAGCTGTGGGGGCTGGGCCGTACGGTGGCGCTGGAGCAGCCGGACCGGTGGGGCGGGCTGATCGACCTGCCCGACGACGCCGACGAGCGCAGCCTCGCGCGACTGGCGCCCGTGCTCGCCGCGACGGATGGCGAGGACCAGGTCGCGGTACGGCCGTCGGGCGTGTTCGGGGCCCGGCTGGTGCGCGACACGGCCGCGAGCGACGACACGGATTCCTGGCGGCCGCGCGGCACGGTGCTGGTGACCGGCGGTACGGGCGCACTGGGCGGGCATGTGGCCCGCTGGCTGGCCTCCTCCGGCGCCGAACGCCTGCTGCTGGTGTCCCGTCGGGGCGCCGAGGCGCCCGGTGCGGACGAATTGCGGTGCGAGCTGGCCGACTTGGGCGCCGAGGTCGCCTTCGCGGCCTGCGACGTCGGTGACCGTGCGGCCGTACGGGAGGTGCTGGACGCCATTCCGGAGGAGGCGCCGCTGACCGGAGTCGTCCATACGGCCGGGGTCCTCGACGACGGCCCGGCCACCGAGCTGACGCCGGAACGGCTTGCCGGCGTCCTCGCGGCGAAGGCGGACGCCGCGCGCCATCTGCACGAGCTGACGGCCGGCCGTGAGCTCGACGCCTTCGTCCTCTTCTCCTCGATGACGGGCGTGCTGGGCAACGCGGGCCAGGCGGCCTACGGCGCCGCCAACGCGTACGTGGACGCCCTGGCGCACCACCGGCGCGGCCTGGGGATGCCGGCCACTTCGGTGGCCTGGGGTCCGTGGAGCGGCGACGGCATGGCCGCCGACGGTCGGGTGGTGGAGCACTTCCGCCGCCTGGGCGTACGCCCGCTGGACCCGGACCGGGCCATCGCCGCCCTGCGGAGTGCGCTCGACGACGGTCGCGCGGCCCGTGTCGTGGTCGACGTCGACTGGGAACGCTTCGCGGCCTCGGTGGCCTTCACCCGCCCCGCCCCGCTGATCGCCGAGCTTCCCGAGGTCGCGGACCAGGCGCGTACTCGGGTCGCCGACCCGTCCGCTCCGGCGGGCGGTGAGCTGGCGCTGCGGCTGCGGGGGCGCCCGGCCGCCGAGCAGGACCGGATGCTGCTGGACATGGTGCTGTCGCAGGTCGCGGCCGTGCTCGGGCACGCCACCCCGGCAACCATCGACCCGGCGCGGGCGTTCAAGGAGCTCGGTTTCGACTCGCTGACCGCCGTCTCGTTCCGCAACCGGCTCGCCACCGCCACCGCCCTGCGGCTGCCCACCACGCTGATCTTCGACCACCCGACGCCCGCCGCGCTCACGGCCTTCCTGCGCGGGCAGGTGCTCGGCGTGACGGCCGACGAGGCCGGGCACACCGACGCGGCACTCGCGCCGCTGGGTGCCGGTGACGACCCGATCGTGATCGTGGGCATGGGCTGCCGCTTCCCGGGTGGCGCCGCCTCGCCCGAAGAGCTGTGGGACCTGCTGTCCACGGCCCGTGACGGGCTCTCGCCCTTCCCCGTGGACCGGGGCTGGGACGTCGACGGGCTGTTCCACCCCGACCCGGCCCACTCGGGGACGTCGTACGTCCGTGTCGGCGGATTCCTGCACGACGCGGCGGAGTTCGACGCGGAGCTGTTCGGGATCTCGCCGCGTGAGGCCCTGGCGATGGATCCGCAGCAGCGGCTGCTGCTGGAGACCGCGTGGGAGGCGCTGGAGCGGGCGGGCGTCGACCCGCTGTCGCTGCGCGGCTCGGCCACCGGGGTGTTCGCCGGGACCAACGGCCAGGATTACCAGCACACCGCGCGGGGCCCGGCCGCGGACGTCGAGGGATACGTGACCACCGGGTCCGCGGCCAGTGTCCTGTCCGGTCGGGTCTCCTACGCACTGGGACTGGAAGGTCCCGCGGTCACGGTGGACACCGCCTGCTCGTCGGCGCTGGTGGCCCTCCACCTGGCCGCCCAGGCGCTGCGGGCGGGCGAGTGCCGGATGGCCCTGGCCGCCGGCGCCACCGTCATGGCGACACCGGACCTCTTCGTGGACTTCTCCCGGCAGCGCGCGCTGGCGACGGACGGCCGCTGCAAGGCGTTCGCGGAGGGAGCGGACGGCACCGGCTGGTCCGAGGGCGCCGGGGTGCTGGTGCTGGAGCGTCTCTCCGACGCCCAGCGCCTCGGTCACCCGGTGCTGGCAGTGGTGCGCGGCAGTGCGGTCAACCAGGACGGTGCGTCGAACGGGCTGACGGCGCCGAACGGCCCGTCGCAGCAGCGGGTGATCCGCCAGGCCCTCGCCGCGGCCAGGCTGTCGCCCGCCGACGTGGACGCGGTGGAGGCGCACGGCACCGGCACGAGCCTCGGCGACCCGATCGAGGCGCAGGCCCTGCTGGCCACGTACGGTCAGGGCCGTGACGGCGGTGAGCCGTTGTGGCTGGGCTCGGTGAAGTCGAACCTCGGCCACACCCAGGCCGCCGCCGGAGCCGCCGGACTGATCAAGATGGTCCTGGCGCTACGGGAGCAGCGACTGCCGCAGACGCTGTACGCGGACGAACCCTCCTCCCGCGTGGACTGGGAATCGGGCGCGGTACGGCTGTTGACCGAGGCCCGGGAATGGCCGTCGGGCGACCGTCCGCGCCGGGCCGGCATCTCCTCGTTCGGGATCAGCGGCACCAACGCCCACATCATCCTCGAAGAAGCCCCCCAGGCCGCACCGGCCGCCGTCGAGGAGCCGTCGGCCGAGCTGCCGATCGTGCCCTGGGTGCTGTCGGGCCGCACCGCGCAGGCGGTGCGGGCCCAGGCCGGTCGCCTCGCGGCTCTCCTCGACGCCGGGGACGGCTCCCCGCTCGACATCGGCTTCTCGCTGGGCACCACCCGCGCCACGCTGGAACACCGCGCCGTGGTCCTGGGCGGCGACCTCGACGCCCTGCGCTCCGGCGTCACCGCGCTCGCCGACGGCGATGACGCGGTCATATCCGGCGTCGCCGGCGAAGGCCGTACGGGCTGGATGTTCACCGGACAGGGCAGCCAGCGCGCGGGCATGGGCCGCGAGCTGTACGCCCAGTTCCCGGTGTTCGCACGGGCCCTCGACGAGGTCTGCGCCCAGCTGGACGCCGCGTTGCGCGGCGAGCCGGGCTTCGAGGTGCCGGTGCGGGACGTGCTCTTCGCGCCGGAGGGTTCGTACGAGGCCGGGCTGCTGGACGGCACGGGCTACGCGCAGACCGGGCTGTTCGCGGTCCAGACGGCGCTGGTCGAACTGGTGCGCTCGTGGGGCATGAGCCCGGATGTGGTGTTCGGCCACTCGGTCGGTGAGTTCGTCGCCGCGTACACCGCGGGTGTCTTCGAACTGGCCGATGCGGCCCGGCTGGTCGCGGGCCGCGCACGGCTGATGCAGGCGCTGCCCACGGGGGGTGCGATGGCCGCCATCGAAGCCACCGAGGCCGAGGCCGTCGAGGTCCTGGGCACACTCCTGGACGGCGAGCGGCTGGCGATCGCGGCGGTCAACGGCCCGGACGCCGTGGTGATCTCCGGGGACGAGGCCGTGGTCGAGCAGGCCATGGCGAGCGCGCGGGAGCGGGGCCGCCGGGTGTCGCGACTGCGGGTGAGCCATGCGTTCCACTCGCCGCTGATGGAGCCGATGCTGGCGGAGTTCGCCGAGATCGCGGCCACCATCGACTATCGGCAGCCGACGCTTCCCGCGATCAGCACGGTCACCGGAGACCTGGTCGGCGGGGAGGACTGGGCCACCCCGGAGTACTGGGTGCACCAGGTGCGCCGCCCGGTGCGCTTCCACGACGCCGTCGTCACGGCGACCGCGGAACATGCCGCGACCCGCCTGCTGGAGCTCGGCCCCGCCCCGGTGCTCAGCGCGCTCGCGCAGTCCGCCGCGGGCAGCACGGTGGCCGTATCGGCGCTGCGCGAGGGACGGGCCGAAGCCGAGACCGCGTTCGCGGCTGTGGCCCAGATGTTCGTACGGGGCGCGGACGTCGACTGGCCCGGCGTGTTCGCCGGGACCGGTGCGCGGCGGGTGGACCTGCCGACGTACGCCTTCCAACGCCGTCGGTTCTGGCTGCGGGACCAGGCGACCGAGCAGCCGGAACGCGCCGTTGGCGGCGGCGCCGAAGGGATCGAGACCGAGTTCTGGAACCTGGTCGAGCGGGGCGATGCCGACGCGCTGGCCGGGCGGCTCGGCGTCGAGTCGGCCGCGCCGCTCGACGCGGTGCTGCCGATGCTGTCGGACTGGCGCCAGCGGCAGCGGGAGCGGTCCGAGCTGGCGGACTGGCGGTACCGGATCACGTGGAAGCCGGTGACCCTCCCGAACACCGGTCGGCTGTCGGGCACGTGGCTGGTGGCCGTGCCGGAGGCGGACGAGGCGCGGGCCGAGCCGTGCGTGCGGGCACTGCGTGCGGGCGGCGCGGAGGTGAGCGTCCTGCCGGTCGCCGCCACGGACACCGCCGACACGCTGGCCGATCGCCTTCGTACCACCGCCGACGGCGCTGCGGCGGGGATCGTGTCCCTCCTCGCCGAGGGCTCCGACGAACCGTCCACCGTGACCGCGACGACACTGACGCTGATGCACGCGCTCGGGGACACCGACCTCCCGGTGTGGTGCGTGACCCGCTCGGCGGTCTCGGTCGGGTCGGGCGAGCACCTGGCGAATCCGGCGCAGGCTCAGCTGTGGGGCTTCGGCCGTACGGTGGCGCTGGAGCAGCCGCATCGCTGGGGCGGCCTGGTGGACGTGCCGGAGAACGCCGACGAAAAAGCGTGGACCCGCCTGGTGTCCGTGCTCGCTGCCGCCCACGGCGACGGCGACGGCGAGGACCAGCTCGCGGTGCGGCCCTCGGGCGTGTTCGCGGCCCGCGTGGTCCGCGACCGGGCGGGGGCCCCGGACGGCGAAGGCTGGCGGCCGCGCGGCACCGTGCTCATCACCGGCGGAACCGGCGCCCTGGGCGGGCATGTCGGTCGCTGGCTGGCTTCGCGCGGTGCGGAGCACCTGGTGCTGGTCTCCCGCCGGGGGGCTCGGGCCCCGGGCGCGAAGGAGCTGTGCGAAGAGCTGACCGCACTCGGTGCGCGGGTCACCGTCACCGACTGCGACATCACCGACCGTCAAGCCCTCGCCGCCGTGCTCGACGGCGTTCCCGAAGACGCGCCGCTGACCGGCGTGGTGCACACCGCGGGTGTGCTGGACGACGGGCTGGCCACGGATCTGACGCCGGAGCGGCTGGCCGGGGTGCTGGCCGCGAAGGCGGGTGCGGCGCGGCATCTGCACGAGCTGACCGCAGAGCTGGAGCTGGACGCCTTCGTGCTGTTCTCCTCCATCGCGGGAGCGCTCGGCAACGCGGGTCAGTCGGCCTACGCCGCGGGCAACACCTACCTCGACGCGCTCGCGCAGCACCGGCGCGGTCTGGGACTGCCCGCCACCTCGGTGGCCTGGGGCCCCTGGGGCGAGTCCGGGATGGTGACGGACGGGGGCGTGGAGGAGTACCTGCGGCGGCGCGGCCTCAAGGCGCTTCCGCCGCGGCGCGCGATGGCGGCCTTGCAGCAGGCCATGGCCGAAGGCCGCGTGTGCGCGGTGCTCGCCGATGTGGACTGGCAGCGCTTCGCGCCCTCGTTCACCTCCTCCCGGCCCAGCGCCCTGATCGGCGATCTCCCCGAGGCCGCCGCAGCGCGCGCGGCCGACAGCCCGGCTCACGCCGCTCCGACCGACGGCGAACTGGCGCGCCGACTGAGCGGGCTGTCCGCGCAGGAACAGGGCCGCCTCCTGCTGGACCTGGTGCGGTCCCACGCCGCGGCGGTGCTGGGGCACGCCTCACCCACCGCGATCGCCCCGGAGCGCCCGTTCAAGGACCTCGGTTTCGACTCGCTGACGGCGGTGGACCTGCGCAACCGCCTGGGCGGTGCGACCGCCCTGTCGCTCCCGACCACGCTGATCTTCGACTACCCCACGCCCGCCGCCCTCACGGCCTTCCTGCGCGGGCGGTTGCTGGGCGGGTCGGCGGACCGGGACGGCACTCCGGAGGCGACGGCCTCGGTCGCCGACGAGCCGATCGCGATCGTGGGCATGGGCTGCCGCTTCCCGGGCGGGGTCGCCTCGCCGGAAGCGCTGTGGGACCTGGTGACCTCGGGCGGCGAGCGGATGTCCCCGTTCCCCGACGATCGCGGCTGGGACGTACCGGGGCTGCTCGACGCCACCAGCGCGGCGATGGGCACCGAGTACGCCGGGGTCGGCGGATTCGTGCCGGACGTGGCCGACTTCGACGCGGAGCTGTTCGGGATCTCGCCGCGTGAGGCCCTGGCCATGGATCCGCAGCAGCGGCTGCTGCTGGAGACGGCGTGGGAGGCGCTGGAGCGGGCGGGCATCGGTCCGCTGTCGCTGCGCGGGTCGTCGACCGGTGTCTTCGCGGGGATCTCGGCCAACGGATACGGCGGCTTCGCCCACGAGGACGGCGGCGAATCCGCCGGCTACCTCCAGACCGGCAGCACTCCGAGCGTGGCCTCGGGCCGCCTGTCGTACGTGCTCGGCCTGGAGGGCCCGGCGGTGTCGGTCGACACCGCGTGCTCGTCGTCCCTGGTCTCGCTGCACCTGGCCTGCCAGGCGCTGCGGGCGGGGGAGTGCGACACGGCCCTGGCAGGTGGCGTCACGGTGATGGCCACGCCCGCCACGTTCGTCGAGTTCTCCCGGCAGCGCGGGCTCGCGCCCGACGGCCGGTGCAAGGCGTTCGCCGAGGCGGCGGACGGCACCGGCTGGTCCGAGGGTGCCGGGGTGCTGGTGCTGGAGCGGCTGTCGGAGGCCCGGCGGCGCGGGCACGAGGTGTTGGCGGTGGTGCGCGGGAGCGCGGTCAATCAGGACGGTGCGTCGAATGGTCTGACGGCGCCGAATGGTCCGTCGCAGCAGCGGGTGATCCGCCAGGCGCTGTCCTCGGCGCGGCTCTCGGCGTCCGACGTGGATGTGGTGGAGGCGCACGGCACGGGGACGCGGCTGGGCGACCCGATCGAGGCGCAGGCGCTGCTCGCGACGTACGGTCAGGGCCGTGACGGCGGTGAGCCGTTGTGGCTGGGCTCGGTGAAGTCGAACCTCGGGCACACGCAGGCCGCGGCGGGCGCGGCAGGTGTGATCAAGATGGTGATGGCGCTGCGCGCCGGGCAGTTGCCGCGGACGCTGCACGTGGACCAGCCGTCGTCCCACGTCGACTGGGCGTCCGGCTCGGTCGAGCTGCTGACCGAGGCGAGGGAATGGCCCCGGGCCGAACGCACGCGCCGCGCCGCGGTGTCGTCGTTCGGGATCAGTGGGACCAACGCCCACGTCATCATCGAAGAAGTCCCCGAGTCCCCGGCGCCGACCCCGGACGCCGCCGAGGAGCCGCCGCCGGTGGACCTGCCGGCGGTGCCGTGGGTGCTGTCCGGCCGGACGCCGGAGGCCCTGCGGGGCCAGGCCGCCCGGCTGGCGACCTTCCTGGACGAGCGGGCCGACGGGCAGGACCCGTCCCCGGCCGACGTGGGTTTCTCCCTCGCGACGACCCGCACAGCGCTCGACCATCGCGCCGTCGTGCTCGGCTCCGACCGGGACGCGCTGTACGAGAGCGTCGTCGCGTTGGCCGACGGTGCATCGGTGGTGTCCGGTGTGGTGTCGGAGGGGCGTACGGGTTGGATGTTCACGGGGCAGGGGAGCCAGCGGCTGGGTATGGGCCGTGAGCTGTATGGCGTGTTCCCGGTGTTCGCGAAGGCCCTGGATGAGGTGTGCGGCCACCTGGATGCCGGGTTGGCGGGTGTGCCGGGGTTCGGCGTTGCGGTGCGGGAGGTGTTGTTCGCGGCGGAGGGTTCTGCGGAGGCGGCCCTGCTGGAGGGGACCGGGTATGCGCAGTCGGCGTTGTTCGCGGTGCAGGTGGCGTTGGTGGAGTTGCTGCGGTCGTGGGGCATGGGTCCGGAT